>SVFL01000120.1 GCA_015056885.1 Lachnospiraceae bacterium | reverse complement strand
GCAACTGGATGCAGATAGCATTCTTACCAAGTCTGGTCTTAATCTGCTCAACTGCTCCATAGAAGTTAGCACCAAGGATATCCATCTTGTTGATGAAAGCCATACGGGGTACATTGTAGGTGTCAGCCTGACGCCATACGTTCTCAGACTGAGGCTCTACACCACCCTTCGCACAGAAAACGCCTACAGCGCCGTCCAATACACGAAGGGAACGCTCTACTTCTACAGTAAAGTCTACGTGTCCGGGAGTATCAATGATGTTGATACGATGCTCCAGAGCGCCAGCCTTGGGCTTGCAGTTCTCCTGGAGGGTCCAGTGACAAGTAGTAGCTGCGGAAGTAATGGTAATACCTCTCTCCTGCTCCTGCTCCATCCAGTCCATGGTAGCAGTACCTTCATGAGTATCACCAATCTTATAGTTAACACCAGTGTAATACAGGATACGCTCAGTAGTGGTAGTCTTACCAGCATCGATATGAGCCATAATACCAATATTTCTGGTTCTCTCTAAGGGATATGCTCTTCCAGCCAAGATTTTTTCCTCCTGTCTTAATAATAGTAACACACGGACGAAATCAACTCGTCCTTAAATGCGGTATAAAGCAAATGTACAAACATTTGCATTCGACTACAGATATTAGAATCTGTAGTGAGCGAATGCCTTGTTTGCCTCTGCCATCTTGTGCATGTCTTCTTTTCTCTTAACTGCAGCACCGGTATTGTTAGCTGCGTCAAGAATCTCGTTAGCCAGTCTGTCCTCCATGGTCTTCTCGCTTCTCTTACGAGAGAACATGGTCAACCAACGAAGGCCCAGAGCCTGACGTCTGTCAGCACGTACTTCGATAGGTACCTGATAGGTAGCACCACCGATACGTCTAGCCTTTACCTCGAGAACGGGCATGATGTTGTTCATAGCCTCCTCGAATACTTCGAGAGCCGGTTTACCGGACTTCTCCTCTACCTTTGCAAATGCACCATATACAATCTTCTGAGCTACGCCCTTCTTACCATCAAGCATAATGTTGTTGATAAGCTTGGTAACCACTTTGTTATTGTACAAAGGATCTGCTAATACGTCTCTTTTCTGAATATGTCCTTTACGTGGCACGGTTCTTCCCTCCTTATTATCATTAATAGATCATCGGTACTCACATGTGTTTCCCCAAGTGTTCGCGCTGTGTATCTGTCGTTCTATGAAAAACAATACAGAATCCAACACTTTTCTTAGTTCCGTTTTAGTGTAGTACAAAGCTTCTCGCCTTATTTCTTAGCGTCTTTAGGTCTCTTAGCGCCGTACTTGGAACGAGCCTGCTTTCTGTTTGCAACTCCTGCTGTATCCAAAGTACCACGGATGATGTGATATCTGGTACCGGGCAGGTCCTTTACTCTACCACCACGGATGAGAACCACGCTATGCTCCTGAAGGTTGTGACCTTCACCGGGAATGTAGCTGGTTACCTCGATACCGTTGGAAAGACGTACTCTGGCAATCTTTCTCAGAGCGGAGTTAGGCTTCTTAGGGGTAGCAGTCTTAACAGCGGTACAAACACCACGCTTCTGAGGAGCGGAGGTATTGGTAGCCTTCTTGTGAAGAGAGTTATAACCCTTCTGAAGTGCAGGTGCAGTAGACTTCTTTACACTAGTCTGACGTCCCTTTCTTACTAACTGGTTAAATGTTGGCATTCTGTTTCACCTCTTTCTTATTATAAAATGTTTCTGGTAAATTATGCATTTTTGCATTATTATAAACAATGCTCCAACACACAAGCGGTGCCTATGACGGCACACTAAAATAGTATACTTGTTCGTTGGAGCATTGTCAATATCATTTTTTATTTAATTTTCGTTATTTTTCTAACACCCATCTTATTCAGGCTGCGCTTCCAGTTCTTTTAAATAACGTGCTAACGCATCCTGCCATGCCGGAAGTCTGTCAAACCCATTCTCTGTCAATTTATCCTTACTCATACGGCTGTTAAAAGGTCTTGTAGCCTTTGTAGGATACTGATCAGAAGTCACGGGAGCAACTTCCACCTCGATTCCTGCCTGTTTAAAAATCTCGCAGGCAAACTCATACCAGTTACAGAAGCCTTCATTGGTTGCATGATACACACCATACTTGTCTGTCTGAACCATATCTACCAAAAGCTTTGCCAAATCATAAGTATACGTAGGAGAACCAAACTGGTCACACACTACAGTCAGCTTATCTCTGGTCTTGCCCAAGTTAATCATGGTCTTTACAAAGTTTTTGCCATTGATACCAAATACCCATGCAATACGCACGATAAAATATTTTTCCAAAGTATTCTGCACTGCCAGCTCACCCTCATATTTGGTCAGACCATAAACACTTTGAGGATCTCTTTCTTCATCCGGCTCCCAAGGCTTTTCACCCTGACCGCCAAACACGTAATCGGTGCTGATGTAAATCATTTTAATATCTAATTTCTTACAAACATTCGCAATATTCTGCGGACCGTCCGCATTTACTTTACGGCAAAGCTCCACATTATCCTCCGCCGCATCCACCGCTGTATAGGCCGCACAGTGAATTACCGCATCCGGTGCAGCTGCGCTGATAACCTTATCAACACTTTCCGCATCTGTAATATCCATCTCCTGAATATCCACGCCCACTGCCTCATGGCCGCGAGACTCCAGTTCCTTTACCACATCATAACCCAGCTGTCCTTTGACACCTGTAACCAAAACTTTCATAGTTGCACCTTCCTTTGTCAGTGATGTTTCTATTATAACCATTCAAACAAAATTTCACAATAGCATTTTAACCATCTATTCCCAACAGATAGTTCACTGACTTCGCTAATGTCCGAAGCTGCATCTTAGGTTGGTAAAATCCGGACATCGGACCTTTGCGATAACAGTTATTTACAATACAACACATCTGCACACCGGAATAGGCTGAGGAAATATACGTCAAAAGCTCCATGCTACTAACTCTCGCTTTCAGTTCTCCACTCTGCATCTTCTTTTTAAAAAATTCTGAAGTCCGTTGTATAATATACTCCATATGACCCACCCCCTCTGTACCTGCAAGGATTTTTTCCACACGCTCCGGTGCATTCATAGCCAACACATTCAATTCAAAATCAATCTTTTGAATCCCCATTAATTCCTCTGTCATAAATTCTGCCAGCATGTCAAAAATCCGATTCGTGATTTCCCCCGGCGAAACTTTATCTGCCTGCTCAAAAATTTCATCCACTTGCAGCTTAATATTCATCTTTTCACGCAAATACATCAACATATCTGCAAAAATCTCATCAATATCACGATAAAAGCGATAAATTCCGCCCTGACTTAAACCGGTACGATTAATGATGTCCTGCATCGTCACAGTGCTCACCGTCTTTTCCAGACAAAGCTCATAGGCCACATCTACAATCATTTTCTTTTTATTCATTTTATATTCTTCGCTGACTTTCGGCATAACGTTCTCCTTTGTCCTATATGGTTGTTGCAACACTTAGTAATGTCTTGTATACAGCATCCATGCCTTCTTTTCCCGGCATATGCCCCTGATTGACTATGACTTGGCAACGCACGTGGGGATTATGTACATCTGCTACTACTTGCTGAACATCCTTTGTAGATGTCACAATATCCGTATCCCCCTGGATAATATAATAGGGTATCCCAACATTCTTCAATTCTTCTGTCAAATCCATTCGTAATAATTCCGGCCAAAGTCTCGTACTTGTAGCAGTTCCATTTATCATGATTGCCTTAAAATCCTTAAAGCGATAATCCGGACTTGTAAGCAGCCCCCTAATAATCGGCCCCATAGATACCTTTTCCCCCTCGTATAATATTTTTTAGATACATAAATGTACCTTGATAACTTAATTTATTTTGTTCAATAGGCTTAGTTAAGCCCATGATATAATTGTCCTAGTGTCAATCAGGTAA
>SVFL01000119.1 GCA_015056885.1 Lachnospiraceae bacterium | reverse complement strand
TATGAATCCGACCAATCATACCTATTTTAATTTGGATGGACATAAGGCAGGCAGTATCGAAGGACATTCCCTGATGCTGAATGCTTCCTGCTATACTCCTGTGGTAAAGGGTGCGATTCCTACAGGTGAAATCGCAACGGTAAAGGGTACTCCCATGGATTTCACCGAACTCAAGGAAATCGGCAAGGAAATTAATGAAAAGGTAGAACAGTTAAGATTAACCATGGGCTATGACCACAACTGGGTAATAGACGATTGGGATGGTGAATTAAGACATATTGCAACAGTAGTAGGTCCTGTAAGCGGCAGAGTGATGCATACATATACCACCCTTCCCGGAGTACAGTTCTATGCAGGTAATTTCGTTGCACCCGGTTCCGGAAAAGATGGTGCAGAGTACGGACGCAGATGTGGTTTGTGTCTGGAGACCCAGTACTATCCCAATGCGGTAAATACACCGGAGTTCCCCTCCTGTGTATTCGGCGATGATACAGAGTATGATTCTGTAACAGTATATCGCTTTGAATAATTTTGAATAGTTTTGTCGAAAGCTTTAGGGCGTTCAACGACAAAGAATGATAAAATACCTTCTTCGCTAATGGTATATTTAAGCTAAATCATAGCTTTGACATTAGTGCGGGAGGTATTTTTTATGGAATTGCCAAAAAATGTAACACAAATCGGAAAGTCGGACAGGTCATGTAAAATATACGTTGAAGACTATGTAATGTCCTATATGAAACAAATGAACCGTTATGCAGAGGATAAGGAAATGGCTGTGGCACTGTATGGTAAGAGGGCGATGGAACAGGGTGTATCCTATCTGTTTGTCTACGGAGCCTGTAAGCTGGATTTTCTGCAAAGAGAGGTTCGTCATTTATCCCAGGCACATCATCAGGAGATTGAAAGGTTGCGACGCAAGTATTTCAATTCCTGCGAATTTGTGGGGTATCTTCTTTTGAATGGTGAGATGATAGAAGGAATACATATATATGAAAATAGTTGTTGCCATTATGTAAAGGGCTATGCCTGTTTTTATGAAAAGAACGACGATATGTTGGCATATATGTTGGACAATCGTGCTGAGGAAGCAAAGCCGGAATATGTGGCAAGAGAAAAGTATGAAGCGGTGGAAATGCGGATGGAGGAACAAAAGCAGATTTGTGAGCCGAGGAAAGAAGCGGAAAGCGCCTCTTCTACCGGAGAAGCGTCTTATAAAGCGCTGGAAAAAAGGATGAGCGGAATGCGCTTTGCAGCGGCTAGTATGTTGGTACTCCTTTGTATGATAAGTATTATAACCATACAATCCGAGGGGGTGGATGGTACCTTTTTTACTAAATTAAAGAGAGGGTTGCAGGGAGCGGAAATAGGAGCAAAAGAGGATGGAAACCCTGTAGAGGCCATGAGTGATGATGTCATAAATACATTGGTGGCGGAAGAACAATTAACAGAAGCTATTCTTCAGGAAAATCAGGCACAGAGGGATGTGGTGGCGGTACAGGGAGAAGAGATGGTAAACAGCACACCAATTCCGACTGAGGTACCCACACCGGAACCTACTGCAGTGCCTACACCCGTACCAACAGAGGTGCCAACCCCGGAACCTACGCAGGTGCCGATGCCGACTGCCACCCCGGTACCGGTTCAAAGTCAGGAGGTAGTTAACGCATATACTATCCGGGAAGGAGATAATCTTATCGGAATCAGCATACGTTTTTTGGGGAGTGATAAGTACGTAAATCAGATTTGCGAACTCAATCATATATCCGATCCGGATAATATACAAATTGGTCAAAAAATCCTATTACCTTAGCGGATTCTGTGTTATACTAAAGAAGATAATAGAAGAAGGAAGTATACCAATGACAGACAGAAGAAATAATTTGAGAGCCGTGAGGGTAGAAGAAACGAATAAAGAAGATTATAAGAACAAAATTCACCGGCATAGAATGGCGGCCGTGTATCGCGTTTTGCTGATAGTGGTAGCGGTATTAATACTGGTGGCGATAGTATATGTTCAATATAAAAACCATATTTACACATCATATGACTCGGTTTCAGTGGTTGAGTTTGACAGAGTGACGGATTCAGAGATTATGAAGCTGGGTGAGAATATATTGACATACAGCCGCGACGGAGCCCATTGTACAAGTCCCAAAGGTGAGGTGCTTTGGAACCAGACCTTTGAGATGCAGAATATACTGGTTGCAACCTGTGAGGACGTAGTGGCCTTTGCGGATTACAATGGCCGCGTTATATATGTATTGGATTCTGCGAAGAAGCTTGGGGAAATAACTACCACCATGCCTATACGTAATCTGGCAGTAGCAGGAAATGGACGAGTTGCTGTGGCAGTGGCGGATGCCACCATTACCTGGATTCATATTTATGATGCTGACGGCAATCGTAAATTTGAAGTGAAAACAACTATGGGACAAAGCGGATATCCGGTGGATTTCAGCCTGTCGCCTAATGGAGAGCTTTTGGCAATGGTATGCCTGTACACGGACGCAGGGGTGATTAAGTCACAGATTGCTTTTCACAATTTCGGAGCAGTGGGGTCTAATATGAGCGATTACAGAGTTTGTGCGGACACCTATCCGGATACCATGATACCCTACATAGCGTTTATTAATAAGGATACAGCTATTGCAGTGGGAGAGGACAGAGTCCTGTTTTACAAAGGTGCACAGAAACCGGCCCTTCAATCCCAGTACTTATTGGAGGAAGAAATTCAAGGGGTATATCATAACGAAGAATATGTGGGAATACTGTTGCATTCCGATCAGTTGGATAAGCAACATAAGATGGATATTTATAGCAGTAACAAAGACGGTAAGGTGGGAAGCTTCTATTTTAGTGTAAAGTATGATGATATTTTCTTTACAGAGGATTATTTCGCAGTTTACAACAATATGGAATGTTTGTTGCAGACCTATGACGGAAAAGAGAAGTTTAACGGAGACTTTATGACAGCGGCTGATTTACTGATGCCGGTAGGAAAGGGTAAAAGCTATAAATACGTATTGGTTTCACGAAATATGATTAATACCATACAGTTAAAATAAGAAAGTAGGGATACATATGAATTTGTTATTGATAATTGTTTTAGTACTGCTTCTCATTAAGATGGCAGACGGATATCGTAAAGGAATGGTTAAAGAGATTATATCATTAATCTCTTTGCTGATTATGTGCATTGTGGTGACTTTAATCGGAGCCGGATTGTACAGCTATATGCAAAAAAAGGTAGTGGGAATATTGGTTACCGTATTGCTTTTGACATTGGTAGGAATAGCCCATCATTTCTTGAAGCTGGTATTTTTCTCGGCAAAGGTGATTACCAAGTTGCCTATCATACATGCAGGTGACAAATGGTTGGGAATGCTGCTTGGAGCAGTTGAAGTGGTGGTTATGCTTTGGACAATGTATACCTTTACCATGTATTTTGAGCTTGGGATGATAGGACAAATGATTTTGGATTATACCGAACAGAGCAAGGTTTTGACAGTAGTATATGAATATAATCTGCTGGCGCCGATTGTATCAAATGTGGTAGTGGAGTTAGCAAACAGAAAGTAAAATGAAGCAAAAGCGAACATCACCCGATGTTCGCTTTTTTAGTTGTGCTCAGGATAAAAACAGACACTATATCTAGCGATTGACAATCGTAAAAAACGGATGTTATACTAATATTCTACCACCCCAAATTAATACATAAAAAAGGTGAAAAATTTTTTGAAAAAGCTGTTGACAAAGCGGAAAGCATGTGATATTCTAAATAAGCTGTCGCGTAAGAAACAGCGCAGGTAACTTTTGATAAAGTTCCATTGTACATTGATAAATAAACAGTAATGCAACCCTGAAAATTCTTAAAGAGTAACAGCAATCAAAGCTGTGGAATCTGAAAGAAGATTCAGAGAAAAATTGAGAACGTAAAGATGC
>SVFL01000037.1 GCA_015056885.1 Lachnospiraceae bacterium | reverse complement strand
TTTTTGCTAAGAAATAGAGAGGTTTTTGGGCACTGCGCTTAGATTTTTCTGTATATGCCCTGTATGAATCTAAAGAAAATTTCTACCACAGGAGCTCCAAAAATATTGAAATTTTTAAGGATTTTAGACCTGCTTTTTGCGTATAGAGCAGGGTCCAAGAAAACTGACTCGGAGGATGCGGTAAATATCGGCTTTCACAAGCATTCGCCATGCTGACAGGTTAGTAAGCTAATGCTTACTCACTGTCGCGGCGTTCGCCGTATGCATCTTCGCACGAATGTGTCTGCCTGTGTGCGAGCACCCGGCAGTCACATTCGGCTCATCTGCGCAGGGCTCAGTGCTACGCACAAAATCCTAATTTATCAAGGTGTTTGTACAATGAAAATATACATTTATAACGGTAAAAAAGAAAAAAATTAAAAAATTTAAAAAAGTACTTGCATTTTGTTTTAAGATGTTGTATATTAGACAAGTGCCGCGCATGCGGAATACAAAATGGCTCGTTGGTCAAGCGGTTAAGACGCCGCCCTCTCACGGCGGAAACAGGGGTTCGATTCCCCTACGAGCTGCTCTGTTCAGCAGAACAGCAATTCAATAAGTGCCGCGTATGCGGAATATAAAATGGCTCGTTGGTCAAGCGGTTAAGACGCCGCCCTCTCACGGCGGAAACAGGGGTTCGATTCCCCTACGAGCTGCTCTATTCAATAGAATAGCCCAACCCTGAAGAATGCTTAAACCGATTAAGGTTTTGGCATTTTTTGTATCTATAATTAATATTCTAAAGGTCAAGTCAGACCATTTTTCAAATCAAAAGTGCAGTTTGACAATTTAATAAGGCTTTACACCTTTTGTGAAATTCCCTATAATAGTACTAGATATAAATGAGAATTAAATTCTATTGAATCTACTGAAGGGAGTGTGAAAGGGATGGTAGATGATATGGGTATGACAAATGAACAGTACAAAGGAATGTTGGTAGATGAGCGGGAGGACTGGGAAGAAGTTCAGAAACTGGCAGAAAGTGAAGGCAACCAAACGATTGTGGCGTTTGCACAGAAGAAAATTGATAAGATAAATGAGAAACTTAAATTCTAATTGAAAATGTAACAAATTAATTGAGGTGTAAAGTCTTGTTAAGTTGTCGAGGCTTTACACCTTTTGCACCACTAGATGTAGTACTTGACAAGACGGGATTTTTCTCTGTAAAATAACAAGTGTTCTTATTGTTTGTAAATAGGAGTCGACTCACAGGGTGAGTTATCATTGTATTACTGACGAAGAAACTTATACAGAGAAGACAGGAAGAGATACTATGGCACGAAAAGAATCCATCACTATTCAGATGATTTTAGATACAGCTTTTGAGATGACCAAAGAGGAGGGCTTTGCCAATGTGACAGCCAGAAAGGTTGCTGCAAAGGTAGGGTGCTCTACCCAGCCTATTTTTCGTGTGTACAAGAATATGGAGGAGCTTTGGGATGCGGTTTATGAGCGTGCGGCAGGTTTCTTCCAGGATTACTACAGTCTGTATCCCAGAATGAGTAAGACACCGTTTTCGAATCTGGGGATGGCTTATATTGCATTTGCAAGGGAAGAAAGTCATCTGTTCGAGCTCTTGTTTGCAACGCAGGGAGCAGGACTGGAGAGTAACCCGGTAAACAGAAAGAGTATGTATGAGATACTAAACGGGGCAGAGGGTAATGTGGTGTACGAAGTTAGCCTTGCTAAGGCGGCAGGTTGTAAGGACCCCAGTGATTTGTTTATGAAAATGTGGATATTTATTCATGGAGCTGCATGCATGAGTCTTACCGGAGATTATGATCTGACGGAGAGAGAAACCCTTACTTTGCTTGAAAATTGTTATCATTCTTTTTCGGGAATGTAATGTGGTAGAGGGATTCTACAGATAAAAGTCATCATAGGAGCAGACAAAAGCATGGAACGGCAGTATGAAGTTTTGCATAGAATTGAAGAGCGTTATGCTAAGATGAGCAAGAGCCATAAGGCGATTGCGGATTATATATTGGAGCATTTTGATCAGGCGGTATTTATGACAGCTGCCAAGTTGGGAGAACTTCTTGGAATCAGCGAGTCCACCGTGGTGCGGTTTGCATCCGGCATCGGATACGATGGGTATCCGCAGATGCAGAAGGCATTGGAGGAATGTGTCAAAGGCAGACTTAATAATATTCAACGGATAGATAGTAAGTATGGCAAAAGCTCCCAGTCGGAGATTTTAAGTTCTGTTATGAGTTCGGATATAGAGAAATTGCAGCATACAATTGATAATTTGGATCCGGCAGCATTTGAGAGTGCGGTTACGACAATTTTAGAGGCGGAGACGGTTTATGTCATGGGACTCCGCAGTAATGAACCACTGGCCGGATTTTTGCATTTTTACCTGAATATGATTCGGGGAAATGTAGTGCTGGTAAATACTACAAGTGTCAGTGAGACTTTTGAGCAGATGCTTCACATCAATGAAAAGGATTGTTTTGTGGGAATCAGTTTTCCCAGATATTCCATGAGAACCTTAAAGGCGATGGAACTTGCTAATGACAGAAATGCCAAGGTGATTGCCATTACGGACAGTGTTCATTCGCCCATGAATCTCTATTCGTCATGTAATTTGCTGGCAAGAAGCGACATGGTTTCTATTGTGGATTCTCTGGTGGCACCTTTAAGTGTGATTAATGCGCTGGTGGTGGCAATGTGTCTGAAGAAGCCGCAGGAGGTCAAACGCAATCTGGAGCGTTTAGAAGAGACTTGGAACAATTATCAGGTTTATCTCAATGATGAGATTAATTTCATCGATGATGAACCGATGTTAGATTATTCGTTGAGACAGGAAGAAGAGCAATGAGTGAAATCCTTGTAATCGGCGGTGGTGCAGCGGGTATGATGGCGGCAGTGGCTGCGTCAAAGCGTGGGCACCACGTTGTTTTATTAGAAAAAAATGAAAAGCTTGGCAAAAAGGTTTTTATCACGGGAAAGGGACGATGTAATGTGACAAATGCCGCTGATATAGAGACTTTGCTTGCAAATGTTTGTACGAATGAAAAATTCTTGTACAGTGCTTTTTACGGCTATGACAATCAGGCTGTGATGGACTTTTTGGAACAGGAAGGCTGTCCTTTGAAGGTGGAGAGAGGGGACAGGGTGTTTCCGGTGTCAGACCACTCCTCCGATGTCATTGCAGCATTTCAGAGATGTTTGAAAAAACAAAATGTTGATGTTCGTCTGAATGCAGAAGTGAAAAAGCTTTTGTGGGATGAGGAACCGGAGAAAAGGGTAACAGGTGTGGTGTTGAAAAACGGACAGACCTTAATGACGGATGCGGTGATTGTTTGTACAGGTGGTTTATCCTACCCAAGTACCGGTTCTACCGGAGACGGGCTTCGTTGGGCAGAAGAGACAGGACATAAAGTTGCAGAGTGCAGGCCGTCTTTGGTGCCTTTGGAGACTGAGGAAGACTGGTGTCGTGATTTGATGGGTCTTTCTTTGAAAAATGTGTCCTTGCGTATGGTATGTGGTAAGAAGGAGTTGTATCGGGAGCAAGGGGAAATGCTGTTCACGCATTTTGGTGTAAGTGGTCCCCTGGTGCTTACCGCAAGCTGTTATTTACGGTCAGCACAACAAGGGAAAAAAGCGAAGAAGGAAGAAGCTGTTAAATTATATTTGGATTTGAAGCCGGCATTGTCAGAGGAGCAGTTGGACAAGCGTCTCCTCAGAGATTTTGAAGAGCAAAAAAATAAACAGTTTAAGAATGCTTTAGGAGGATTATTTCCTTCTAAGCTGATTCCGATTATGGTGATGTTGTCTGATATTGACGGTGAGAAAAAGGTTAATGAAATTACCAGAGAGGAACGCAGAGGATTTGTGATGTTGATGAAAAATCTGCCCCTCACCGTGACCGGAACCAGAACTTATGCGGAAGCGATTATCACACAGGGTGGAGTTGCGGTAAAAGATATTGATCCTTCTACCATGGAGTCGAAGCGCATGAAAAATTTGTATTTTGCCGGTGAGGTGTTGGATTTGGATGCACATACCGGAGGATTTAACCTTCAGATTGCCTGGTCCACAGGACATCTGGCAGGAGAGAGTGTGGAGTAAAGGAGATTGGAAAATGGCGTATAATGTAGCGATTGATGGGCCTGCGGGTGCAGGGAAAAGTACCATTGCCAAGGCTGTAGCCAAGAGGCTTGGGCTGATTTATGTGGATACAGGAGCCATGTATCGTGCCATGGCATTGTTTATGATTCGTGAGAATATAGATCCTCAGGATGCAGAAGCTATAAGCAAAAAGTGTCAGGAAGCCGATATTACGATTGATTATGAAAATGGTGAGCAGGTAGTGCGCCTGAATGGTGAAAATGTAAATGGCCTGTTGCGTACGGAGAAAGTGGGAAATATGGCTTCTGTTACCAGTGTACAGCCGGCGGTACGTGTAAAGCTTGTGGAACTTCAGCAGGCACTTGCGAGGGTTCGCGACTGTATTATGGACGGAAGAGATATCGGTACCTGTGTGCTTCCCGATGCCCAAGTAAAAATTTATCTTACGGCAAGCAGCCAGGTGCGTGCAAAGAGACGTTTTGAAGAGTTGACGGCTAAGGGTGAGAGTTGTGATTTGGCTAAAATTAAGGCAGATATTGAGGAACGTGACTATCGCGATATGAATAGGGAACATTCTCCTTTGAAGCAGGCTGAAGATGCGATTTTGGTGGATAGTTCGGATATGACAATTGAAGAAGTTGTGGAGAAAATTATTGCGCTTTGCGAAGCTGCAAAATAATTCTTGAAAGGAGTACGTATGGAGGTCAGGCTGGCAGAATGCGCCGGGTTTTGTTTTGGTGTAAAACGTGCAATTGATACGGTGCATGAGCAAATAGAAAAAGGGAAGACTATCTATACCTATGGTCCCATTGTTCACAATGAAGAGGTGGTGCGTGAACTGGAGGAAAAAGGTGTAGGTGTGCTTGATAACAAAGAAGAACTTCAAAAGCTGGAGAAGGCCGGACAGGCCGGGACGGTTATTATTCGTGCTCACGGTGTGCCTAAAGATACGCAGGAGCTTATGGGACAGGGAAATTTGGAGTGTATTGATGCCACTTGTCCCTTTGTAAAAAGAATTCATAAAATAGTGGATAAAGCCGGACGGGACGGCCAGCATGTAGTAATTGTAGGTAGTCCTGTACATCCTGAAGTAGAGGGAATAAAGGGCTGGTGTAATGGTCCGGTAACCGTGATTGAGAGTGAAGAAGAAGCCCAAAATTTTGTGTCGGAAGAGAGGAAAGAAGTCTGTCTTGTGTCCCAAACGACATTTAACTACAATAAATTTCAATCTATAGTTGAAATTTTCGAAAAAAAAGGTTACAATGGTAATATCGTGAATACTATCTGTAATGCGACAGAGGAACGTCAGCGTTCTGCACAGGCACTTGCGGCAGAGGCAGATGTGATGATTGTCATAGGAGGTAAGCACAGTTCCAATTCCCGGAAACTGTACGAAATCTGCAGCAGAGAGTGTGCACACACCTATTTCATACAGACACTGGATGACTTGCATTTAGAGCTACCTAAAGCTGTTCGACTAGTGGGCATTACTGCGGGGGCTTCCACCCCAAATAATCTAATTGAGGAGGTTCAAAATTATGTCAGAATTAACTTTTGAACAAATGTTGGAAGAATCTTTAAAGACAATACATGCAGGAGAGGTAGTCGAAGGTACAGTTATCGATGTTAAGCCGGATATGATTATCCTGAACATCGGTTACAAGTCAGACGGTATACTGTCCAAGAATGAGTACACCAATGACACCAATGTAGATTTGACTACAGTTGCCAAGGTTGGCGACACCATGGAGGTCAAGGTTCTGAAAGTAAATGACGGTGAGGGTCAGGTTCTTCTGACTTACAAGCGTCTGGCTGCAGACAGAGGCAGCAAGAGAATTGAGGAGGCCTTCAACAATAAGGAGGTTCTCACTGCAACTGTTTCTCAGGTTCTGGATGGCGGATTGAGTGTTATCGTGGAGGAAGTTAGAATCTTTATCCCTGCAAGCCTTGTATCCGACACTTATGAGAAGGATTTGAGCAAGTATGCAGGACAGGAGATTGAGTTCGTTATCAGCGAGTACAATCCCAAGAGAAGAAGATATATCGGCGATCGCAGACAGCTTGTATCTGCTAAGAAAGCTGAGATGCAGAAGGAACTCTTTGCTAAGATCAAAGAGGGCGATATCGTTGAGGGCACTGTTAAGAATGTAACTGATTTCGGTGCATTTATCGACCTTGGCGGTGCAGATGGTCTGCTTCACATCTCTGAGATGAGCTGGGGCAGAGTTGAGCATCCTAAAAAGGTGTTCAAGGTTGGCGATAAGCTGAATGTCCTTATTAAGGAAATTAACGGCAGCAAGATTGCATTGTCTTTGAAGTTTGATGATGCAAATCCTTGGAAAGATGCAGCAAGCAAGTATGCTGTAGGCAATGTTGTAACCGGTAAGGTTGCAAGAATGACTGACTTTGGCGCATTTGTAGAGTTGGAGGCAGGCGTTGATGCATTGCTTCACGTATCTCAGATTTCCAAGGAGCATGTTGAGAAGCCTTCAGACGTGTTGAATGTTGGCGATGAAGTAACTGCAAAGGTTGTTGATTTCAACGAGGAAGACAGAAAGATTTCCCTGAGCATTAAGGCTACTTTGGCTCCTGAGGTTTCTGAGGAAGTTGCAGAGGAAGAGTCTGATGCAGATGTAGTCTCTGTTGATATCGATGCAGTGATTGCGGCTGAGGAAGAGTAATCTGAGGCTGGCCATAAACTAATTTAGGATGGTGCAACCATGGCATATGATTATGAGTATTTTAAGCGTGAGATTATGGCGCTGACGCAGATAGATTTAAATTGCTATAAAGAGCGTCAGATGAAACGTCGAATAGACTCGCTGATTACCAAGCATAGTATTATGGGATATGATCAGTATGTAAAAGAGTTGAAGACGAACAGCCAGTACTTCGAAGAATTCATCAACTTTATTACCATTAATGTATCTGAGTTTTATAGGAATCCGGAACAGTGGGTTACTTTGGATACAGTTGTGTTTCCTGAGTTGATAAAAAAGTTTGGTAAGAACTTAAAAATTTGGAGTGCGGCCTGTTCTACAGGTGATGAACCATATTCCCTTGTTATGGCGCTGTCCAAGCATCTTCCGCTGAATCAGATTAAGATTATTGCGACCGATTTGGATAAGCAGGTAATTGAAAAAGCGAAGATAGGTCTTTACAATGAGAAGAGTATAGCTTCCGTGCCAAGTGAGATGAAAACGAAGTATTTCACAAAGGTTGGGCCTTCTTATAAGATAGCGGATGAGATTAAGGCGAGGGTAGAGTTCAGAGAGCATAATTTGCTTAAAGATCCGTACCTGAGTGACTGTCATTTAATTGTCTGTCGTAATGTGCTGATTTATTTTACGGAGGAAGCAAGAGACGATGTTTTCCGCAAGTATCATAAATCTTTGGTTTCCGGTGGATTTTTATTCATTGGAAGTACAGAGCAGATGATAAATCATAAGGAAATCGGTTACGAGAGAAGCGGTGCGTTTTTCTATACTAAGCCGTAGTGAATTAAAATTTTAGGCAAGGAATCGGATGAAACCAATTCCTTGCCTTTTTGTTGGTAATTATAGCATATAATATTGCACGTTTTAGCTTGATAATGTGCTAAAAATGCACTTGCGGAATGGCATATTTTGTAATACAATCTATACTGAGCATAAATATGATGTAGCAAGTGTAGAATTTGTTTTACATCATATACCTAACAACCAAAAATAAAAAAAGGGGGATGTGTAAAAGTATGAAGCTCAAGAAGACAAAGCTGTTATCATTGATTATGGCAGCGGCATTGGTATTTGAGTCTGCAGGTATGAATGTAGTTGCGGCGAATGATACCACAAACAATGATGCTACACCTGTTGTAAGCATTGAAGAAGTACTTGATGAAGTTGCTTACGGTACAACCGATGGTGATGTATCCGAAGGCGATGTGACAAATGGTGATGTAACCACAGGCGATGTAACCGGTGGAGATGTAACCACAGGTGATGTGGAGATGCTGTTCCCTGGTATGCCTGAAGGATATGTATTGTCCGCAGAGCAGGTTGCAGCGAAGAAAACTCTCGCAGCACATACCGGTGAAGGAAGTGACTTTGAAACACAGACAGAGCAGAATGCATATGTAGAGGGCGAAGTTCTGTACTTGACTGAAAGTGTTGAAGAAGCACAGACAATCGCTGCTGCATTTGGCGGTGAAGTAGAGAGCTGTGAGTGGGGTGTTGCAGTTATTACATTGTCTGAAGACAGAACTGTTGCTCAGGCAGTAGCGGCAGCGGCAGATCCTGCTCTTAACTTGCCTGCTGTATGGCCCAATCACTACAAAGAGGCATTTGCAAATGACCCTGCATTGTCTGATGAATATGAGGGTACAAGTAATGAATCCGGTTATCAGTGGCAGCATAAGTTTGTTGGTTCTTCCACTGCATGGGCAGCCGGTTACACCGGTAAAGGTGTTAAGGTAGGTATTATCGATTCCGGTATCTATAATAATCATGTAGAGTTTAATGGTCGTCTTGTAAAGCATTTTAATGTTATTAGCAATAGCAATGCTACAATGGATGCTAACGGACATGGTACTCATGTATCCGGAATTGTTGCAGCAAATATAAATAATGGACGCGGTGGTGCAGGTGTTGCTCCCGATGCTTCTCTTTATGTATATGCTGTTCTTGATGAGAATGGTTCCGGTGATACTGCAGATACCATGAGAGCTGTAAACATGGCAGCAAGTGATGGTATTGAAGTAGTAAACATGAGCCTTGGTGGCGCTTGGTATAATGATCTCGAGCAGCAGGTTATGACCAATGCATATGAGAAGGGTGTGGCATTGATTGCTGCAGCAGGAAACGAGACCACTAACGGACATTCCTTCCCTGCATCTTATAAAAATGTATGTTCTATTGCTGCATTAGATAGAGATGGTAAGAAGTCCGGCTATACCAACTACAATGATATGGTTGATTTGGCATTCCCCGGTTCTGAGATTTATTCCACTCTTAATACCGGTGGCTTTGGATATATGAGTGGTACTTCCATGGCATGTCCTGTTGCAACCGGTGTTGCTGCAGTTATTTTGTCCGGTGCAAGTGATATCCCTGAGCTGCAGGGTAAGACCGGTGCGGCAAAGGTTGATGCGCTGATTGATGTTATGGGTAAGTATGCTAAGAAGTCATCGTCTGCAGGTACCGGCGATGGTACAACTTTCTTGCCCGATGTTTGGGGATTGACTGTAGATGAGATGGATCAGACTCCTGAGACACCTGTTTTTGACCTTAAGAACAAGAGTGTTGTTACTGACAAATATTATGATTTGAAGATTACCAGCGGAACTACTAAGGGTGTAACCATTTATTATAATATATATGGTGGAACTCCTAAGTTTTCCAAGGACGGAAAAGTTTCTAATTACACCAGTTCCATGAAATCCGGTGGTACTGTTGAAATTGGTGGTCGCGCAAAGCAGACTGTAAAAGCAATCGCAGTAAATCATATTACCGGTAAGGCAAGTAAGGTTGCAACTGCAACTTATACATTTAAGCCTAACCCTACCAGTGTGAGTGTTACTTGTGCAAATAATACAAACAAGGTAGTTCCCGGTAGTAAGATTAGCCTTAGCGCAAGTGTAAGTCCTTCCTATGCAGTTTCCAGAAAGGTAGCATGGTCCGTAGAGAATTCTGCAGGCGTAGCTGCTGCGGATATTACTGTGAAGAATGGTAAGGTGACTGTTGCTAATACTGCTAAAGCAGGAATTTATTATGTTGTAGCAACTGCTGTAGATTCCAAGAATAATCCTATTCTTAATAACGGCAAAATGATTCAGGGCAGATATCAGATTGAGGTTCTGTCCGCTGCGAAGCAAGTAAAGAAAATTGAATTTGCTAAGGATAAGAAGAAGGTAAATGCTACTGTAGGTGTACCTTTGAGCCTTTTGAATGATGTAACCGTAACTTATGCGGATGGAACAACTGCAACAGGCGCTGCTGCAAATCTTGTATGGTCTACTAGCAGATCTTATTATGCAAGAGTTGATGTTAACGGTAATGTTACAGCAAGAAATCCCGGTAAGGCAACCATTAAGGCTACTGTTAATGATGGTAGCAATAAGAGTGCGAGCTGTACTGTAACTGTTGTTCAGTTGGCAGAGGAGTTGTATGTTTCTTCCAATTTGAATGTACTGGCCAAAGGTAAGAGCGGTCAGATGTATGCAAGTATCTATCCTTCTGACACAACTAACAAGAAGGTTGAGTGGAGTGTTTCTCCTGTAGGTTCTGCAGGTGGTAAGGTGACTGTTGCTGCAAATGGTAAGATTTCTGCAGACGGTTCCGCAAGCGGTACATGGAGAGTTACTTGTAAGACTACTGATGGTAGCAATCTTACAGATACTTATGATATTGAAGTTGTAAATGAGGCAGTTAAGTCTATTACTATACCTAATAAGAAGATTGACTTGCAGGTTGGTCTTAAGAGCGGTGTGAAGAGTACTGCAATGGTAAATGCAACCATTACCGGTGGTGACAGCAGAGCGATTGAGTATTACAGTTCTAATAGCAAAGTTGCATCTGTAAACTATAAAACCGGAGAAATTGTTGCACGCGGAAGTGGTAAAGCAGTTATCACTGTTTGTGCATATGATGGTGGTTTCAAGAGAGCAACCATGACTGTTAATGTAACAGTTCCTATGTCCAGTCTGGAAATTGTTCCCGGCGATGAGAACAGTATTGAGACCGAAAAGGGTACTGCAGGTATTGTTTATGTTGGTTCTTCCATTAAGCTTAGCACAGTAGCAGGAAGTTCCTATGGTCAGGCTCAGAATAAGAAGGTTATCTGGAGTATTGCAGAGGCTGATAAGTCTAAGGTAAGTCTGAGCAGCAATGGTGTTTTGAAGGCGAAGTCTGTAGGTAATGTAAATTCTACAGGAACGATTGTCACTGTTTATGCAGAGGCTGCAGATGGCAGTGGTGCAAGAGATACCTATGAAGTATATGTATTCCGTAAACTGAAAGCTGTAAAGGTAATAGCAGACGGTGGTGCTATCGGTGTTATTCAGCAGTATGAGGGAGTTTCAGGTTGGTATTATTGTCCTGCTACTTCTGTTACAGTGAACGCACCCGGCGGATACAAGATTGGTGTAAGAAATATTGGTAATGCATTCATGTTGATTCCTGATAAGGATACACCCAGTCAGATTACAGTAAACGCTAAGGTAAGACCTTTAGGTTCTAATAAGAGTGTTACTGCAAAGGTAACTTTGAAGAGAAATGGCGATAGCTGTAGATTTTCCGTAAGATAATACAAGAAAAGAGGTCATCTTCCGAAATGGGAGATGACCTCTTTGAATGTTATAAGCAACTTGCAGCAATCATTTGCAGAATCTGATTAGCATAGGAGGTGAACGCACCGCGGTCTTTTTTCATTTCGTCGGTTAATTCAAAGTACAGCTCCTTACTCTGATAAGCCTGCTTAAAATATGGCTGGAAGCTTCCGTCCCACTGTGGGAGATAAGCGGCCTGTTTGCGTGTGTAGCATGTGGCGGCAGACGCCTGAACACGATGCTCCTTGTCTACAAATCCGGCTACAGATTTGTGCAGTGCGATATCTTCCATGGGAAGATAATAGTAATCGCGGTAATTGGAGTAGAAGTATTTTAATTCCCCGTCAAAAACAGGCACACGCAAGGTTCCGACAAGCCCTTCGCCCTTGAAAAAGCAGTTGTTGGCGGTGGAGGTGATTGCCTTGGGAAGCTCTGCGGGTAAAACAACAGTGATAAGTAATTCCCTGCGTAAATTACCGTTTATGTCCCGGTAGGAATTGGCCTGTACTTTTTTTGCACGCACATTGGAACTTAAAATATCGTTGTAAGCCAGTAAAGGAAGGATTTCAAGCATTCCCTTGATGTCATCGGAGTTGTGCAGAAACAATGATTTTTCGGAAAATTCTCTGGGATCCTTTACATGCTCATGATAAATACCGATTAATTCACCGCCTGAAAAGACATCATCCCGGTCAATGCCTAAGAACTGCTCTAAGGTTTTCTGCTTGCAGTTGGGAAGTTTTAAAAATGCTTTACAGGGAGCAATGCGTTTATAAAGATCGATACCCTCAAATGCGTCCAGGCAGTGAGGAATACCTAAAAGCTCACATTTTTGCATAAGGAAAGGCAGGTCGAAATTGTTGCCGTTAAAGTGTATCAGGTAGCGATACATTCCGGCAAAATCAAAGAATGCATGGAGGATATCTGCCTCCTGTTCATAATTGTCTGCCATCCACTGAATGGTGTGCCACTGATTGTCCTGATAGTAGGCGCAGCCAATCATATAAAGTTGGGAGGAGCGGGCTGTAAAGCCTGTGGTCTCAATATCCAGAAACAATACACTCTCCAATGGTGCCAATTTCTCCAATGGATAGGCAATGCTAAAATTTTCTAAAGTTTCTCTACAAATTGTCATATCTGTTCCTCTTATCAATTTTAAAAGAAATTAATATATACATCATACCACAAAAACAAATTTTGTAGTAGCTATTTTTCACAAAAGATAGTAAAATTAAATATACTATTGAAAAATTTTGTCATGAAAGGAAGAAGTTATGGCGAAGTTGACGTTTAAGGGCGGAATCCACCCCTATGATGGAAAGGATTTGTCCAAAGATAAGCCAATTAAAGATGTGTTACCTAAGGGAGAGATGGTCTATCCGTTATCCCAACACATTGGTGCACCGGCACAGGCTCTTGTTGCTAAGGGAGATCGTGTCCTGGCCGGGCAAAAAATTGCGGAGGCCGGTGGATTTGTGTCGGCAGCCGTGTATGCGACCGTGTCCGGTACGGTCAAGAATATTGAGCCCAGAAGAGTTGCCTCGGGAGATATGGTGATGAGTATCATTGTTGATAATGATGGGCTGTACGAGGAGATTGCTTTTGAAGGAAGAGATCCTGAAGCAATATCTAAGGAGGAAATTATAACGGTAGTCAAGGAGGCCGGTATTGTAGGTATGGGTGGTGCAGGTTTTCCTACCCATGTGAAACTGTCGCCCAAGGAACCGGAGAAAATTGATTATGTCATTGCAAACTGTGCGGAGTGTGAACCTTATCTTACCAGTGACTACCGCAGAATGATGGAGGAGCCGGAGAAGGTGGTCGGTGGTCTGAAAATCATTTTGAAGTTGTTTGACAAGGCACAGGGAGTGTTGGCGGTGGAGGACAACAAGCCGGATTGTATTGAGATTTTGAAAAAACTCACGGCGAATGAGCCCCGCATCAGTGTGAAAGCATTAAAGACCAAGTATCCTCAGGGAGGTGAGCGTCTTTTGATTTATGCTGTCACAGGAAGAGAGATTAATTCAAAAATGCTTCCGGCAGATGCCGGCTGCGTTGTCAATAATGTAGATACCATGGTGGCTGTTTATCGTGCCGTCACAGAAGGTCGTCCGCTTATGGAGCGTATTGTGACCATGACCGGTGATGCCATGAAGGAGCCTTGCAATTATCGCGTACGAGTAGGTATGAGTTACGAGGAGCTTTTGGAGGTTGCCGGAGGATTTCGTGTACAGCCGGAGAAGATTATCTGCGGTGGTCCCATGATGGGTAATGCGTTGTTTGATTTGAAGATTCCTGTTACCAAGACGTCCACTGCGCTTCTGGCTTTGTCTAAGGACGAGGTGTCTGCTTATGAACCGGGACCCTGTATCAACTGTGGCAGATGTATGGAGGTTTGTCCCGGAAGAATTATACCCAGTAAAGTGGCTACCTGTGCCGAGCATTTTGATGAGGAGGGTTTCCTGGAGTATGGCGGTATGGAGTGTTGTGAATGTGGATGTTGCAGCTTTGTATGTCCTGCCAAACGTCCGCTGACCCAGCAGATTAAATCTATGCGTAAAATTCAGCTTGCGAAGCGCAAAAAATAAAATAGGAGAAGCATCATGAGTGAACAAAAGAAGATGTTAAAGGTTTCGTCCAATCCTCATATCCGCTCTGCATTAACGACTTCGCAGATTATGTTGGCAGTGGTGATAGCACTTTTGCCGGCAGCGGGATATGGTATTTATAATTTTGGACCGAGAGCACTGGCGGTGATTGCCGTAACAGTTGCCAGTACGGTGCTTACAGAGTTTATATATGGCTTTTTTATGAAAAAGACAACCGTTACGGATATGTCTGCGGTGGTGACAGGCCTGTTGTTGGCATTGAATCTTCCTGTGAGTCTTCCTCTTTGGATGGCAGCACTTGGTGGAGTGTTTGCGATTCTGATAGTAAAGCTTTTATTTGGAGGCTTAGGTCAGAATTTCATGAACCCTGCACTGGCGGCACGTTGTTTTCTGTTAATATCATTTCCGAAAGAGATGGCGGATTTTACAACTAAGGCAGTAAACTGGGCCGGTTTAAGCTGGGATGCATATACCGGGGCGACACCTTTGGCAGCCCTTAAGGCAGGCGAGAGTGTTAATGTGATGAATATGATTATGGGATGTGAGGGCGGTACCATCGGAGAAACTTCGGTGATTGCCATTGTTGCCGGGGCATGCCTGTTGCTGCTTTTGGGTGTGATTGACTTGCGGATTCCCGGTACCTACATTGTCAGCTTTGTGATTTTTGTGGGTCTGTTTGGAGGCAGAGGGTTTGATCCTGCGTATCTGTCTGCACAGCTTGCAGGCGGTGGTCTGATGCTGGGAGCATTCTTTATGGCGACAGATTATGTAACACGTCCTATCACTGTAAAGGGGCAGTATATTTATGGTATTTTCCTGGGGCTTATGACAGGTATTTTCCGTATTTTCGGACCCGGTGCAGAGGGCGTTTCCTATGCAATTATCATTGGAAACCTTATTGTGCCTCTTATTGAGAAGATGACGCGTCCTGCGCCCTTTGGTTGTAAGAAGGGAGGTGCTTTTCATGGCTGATAAGAAAAAGGAACAAAATGTTAAGAAGCAGTCTGATGTGTCCGTAATGCTTAAGGAAGCCGCTATTTTGTTCGTGATTACGCTGATATCCGGTCTGCTTCTGGGGGTTGTATATGAGGTGACCAAGGAGCCTATTCGTGTACAGCAGGAGAAAGCCGTACAGGAGGCTTGTGTGGCGGTATTCCCCGGAGCAGAGGAATTGGGGATTACATTTGAACAGTTGAAGTATGAACCGGAAGAGGCTCTCGTTGCAGAGCTTGCAGCCAATGGTGTGTCCATCGGTACGGTGTTTAAGGCAACTGACAAAACCGGAGCATTCTATGGTTATGTGGTGCAGTCTACTAGTTCGGAAGGATATGCCGGAAATATTGTTCTTTATGTTGGTGTGAAAGCAGATGCGTCTGTCAGCGGCGTATCCATTTTGGAGATTAGTGAGACTGCCGGACTTGGTATGGAAGCTCCTAAGGTTTTGGTACCTCAGTTTGCAGGAAAAGCAGTTGATAATTTCACTTATACCAAGACAGGAAGCAGAACGGAGTCGGAAGTGGATGCCATCAGTGGCGCTACTGTTACCACAAAGGCTGTAGTAAATGCTGTAAATGGTGGTCTTGAAACAGCAAAAAGTCTGATGGAGGGAGGTGGCGCAAATGAGTAAAATCTTGAAACAGGACACTGCTCTGGAGAGACTTTATAATGGATTGATTAAGGAAAATCCCACATTTGTGCTGATGCTGGGTATGTGTCCCACTTTGGCGGTAACCACTTCTGCTATCAATGGCTTAGGTATGGGACTTACCACAACAGCAGTATTGATGTTGAGTAACCTGATTATTTCCTGCATGCGCAAGATAATCCCCGGAAGAGTACGTATTCCTGCCTTCATTGTAATTATTGCAACTTTTGTAACGGTAATTCAGCTTTTGCTGGAGGCATACATTCCTTTCCTGAATAAGGCGCTGGGTATGTATATCCCTCTGATTGTTGTAAACTGTATTATTTTGGGAAGAGCGGAGAGTTATGCTTCTTCTCATAAGCCCATTGCGTCATTTTTTGATGGCCTGGGCATGGGACTTGGATTCTCCTTTGCGTTGACCTGTATTGGTGCAGTGAGAGAGGTTTTGGGTTCCGGAAGTGTATTTGGATTTGCGATTCCCGGATTTACTCCTATTCGTATTTTTGCACAGGCGCCCGGAGCATTCTTTGTCCTGGCGGCACTCAGTGCTACACAGAATGTGTTAAAAAACCGTGTTAAAAAAGCGAATGCGAAGAAGGATGAGCTTCCGAAAGGATGCGGACAGGATTGTGCTGCATGTGGTGTGAGCGGTTGTTCTTCTCATGGTAAATTCTATGATGAGAAGGCACTTGATTTTATTGAATTGGAAGAGGAGGGCAAATAAATGGACAGTGTAAAAGAATTGTTTGTTATATTAGTCGGCTCCTCCCTGGTGAGTAATGTTGTTTTGAGCCAGTTTTTGGGTTTGTGTCCTTTCCTTGGCGTGTCCAAGAAGATTAAGACAGCAGCAGGCATGGGTACGGCAGTTGTTTTTGTTATTACTTTGGCCAGTGGTGTTGCTGGGCTGATTTATAAATTTGTACTGCAACCCTTTGGTATCGAATATTTACAGACCATTGTATTCATTTTGGTAATTGCTGCACTGGTACAGTTTGTAGAGATGTTTTTGCGCAAATGCATGAAATCTTTGTATGAGTCTCTGGGTGTGTATCTGCCTTTGATTACGACTAACTGTGCGGTGCTGGGTGTAGCGCTGACCAATGTGCAGAAGGAATATGGTATTTTGACAGGAATGTTGAATGGATTTGCTACGGCAGCAGGCTTTACGATTGCCATTGTGATTCTGGCAGGTCTTCGTGAAAAGATGGAGCACAACGATGTCCCCGAGGCTTTCAAGGGGATGCCCACGGTTCTGCTGACTGCAGGACTCATGGCAATTGCCTTCTGTGGCTTTGCTGGACTTTTGTAGTTGGGGGTGTCAGGTATGAGTATAACAGGAATTATTGCTGCAGCTGTAGTGGTTGGTCTGGTTGGTATTTTTGTCGGATTATTCCTGGGTGTTGCAGGTTTGAAGTTTAAAGTAGAAGTGGATGAGAAGGAAGAAGCTGTTTTGGCAGCGCTTCCCGGCAATAACTGTGGCGGTTGTGGATTTGCAGGCTGTTCCGGTCTGGCAGCGGCTATTGCGAAGGGCGAGGCGGCTGTAAATGCCTGCCCTGTAGGCGGAGAGCCTGTAGGCAACAAGATTGCGGCCATTATGGGTGTTGAGGCAGATGCAACAGAGAAAATGGTTGCGTTTGTACATTGTCAGGGTGATTGCGAGAAGGCTAGTCAGGACTATGAGTACAGTGGTGTGGAAGACTGTCGCATGATGAGTTTTGTGCCGGCAGGAGGTCCCAAGTCCTGTAACAGTGGTTGCATGGGTTATGGAAGCTGTGTAAAGGCTTGTCCCTTTGATGCAATCCATGTGGTGAACGGTGTGGCAGTGGTGGATAAGGAGAAATGTAAGGCTTGTGGTAAGTGTATTGCAGTATGCCCCAAGAATCTGATTTCTTTGATTCCCTATAGTGCCAAGACGGAGGTAGTATGTAAGTCTACCGATAAGGGGCCTGTGACTATGAAAGCCTGCTCCGTAGGCTGTATCGGCTGTGGAATCTGTGCCAAGAATTGTCCTGTGGGAGCTGTTACGGTGGCAGATTTCCATGCGACTATCGATCAGTCTAAGTGTACCGGCTGTGGAGTCTGTGTGGCAAAGTGCCCCAAGAAGGCAATTGTAGAGCTGTAGAGTAAAAGGAGGTGGGACCATGCGTCTGCCTGAGGAGTATTATGAAGAGAATAAAGGAAGTGGCATGACTCCCACTATTTTGTCGGCGGTTGTAGCAGTGACATTATTTGTAGGGGCTATTTTGGTTATGGTTCTTATGATGAATAATCGGAAAGAGCCTTCGAAACAGGTTGTGAAAGAGTCGGTTGAAGCTACGGTAGAGGCGAGTCGAGGAGAAGAGTATCCGGACACAGACAAGCTGGTTAGCGGCAGTACACTTTCTCCGGAGGATTTTGATTTTTGGGACAAGTATCCGGAGGAGAATGCGTCCCGGGAAAGCAGTGCTTCTGACAAGGAAAGCAACACTGCGGCAAGTGAGGAAAAACCGACAGAGGTTGTGACAGAAAATGACCCGGCAACAGATGGTAAGCATACTCTTGTGGTGAACCGTGACGGTAAAGAAGAGTGGGTATTAATCAGTCCATATCTTCCCAAACATGAGTATGATTTTACCAAGCTGGTGTGCCAGTCGGATTTGATGAAGTATTATGAGGATGGAAGACAGGTTTCTTATGTGGGTGCCACCATTTCCAAACATCAGGATTATGTGGATTATGTGCAGCTTAAGAAATCCGGAATCGATTACGTGATGATTCGAGTGGGTGCAAGAGGATATGGCAGCGGACAACTGGTGGAAGATGAGAATTTTTCGGACAACATCAAGCGCGCTACGGATGCAGGACTGCAGGTTGGAGTTTATTTTACCTCCCAGGCCATTACGGTGGAAGAAGCTGTAGAAGAGACTCAGTTTATTATTGAGAAACTGGAGGATTATAAAATCACATATCCGGTTGCGTTTGATATGGGATTTGTGGAAAATGATACTGCCAGAATTGAGGATTTGACCAAGACTGAGCGCACGGAGATTACCAAGACCTTTTTAGACAATATTGCAGCAGCCGGATATAAAACGATGATTCGTGCAGATAAAGAGTGGCTGATTAAAGAAATCGATATGTCCAAACTTACAGCCTATGATGTATGGTTGGAGCAATATCAGGATGTGCCGGACTATCCCTACCGCTTTACCATGTGGCATTACAATGATGCCGGCACGGTAGAGGGTATTGTGGGATATACCGATTTAAGTATCAGTTTTATTGACTATTCTGAGAAGTAGAAGGCTTGTAATTTACAATCCGTGGAGAGATTTCTAAACGGGTGTAGATATCTGCATATCGGCTGGGGGACATTCCTTCAATATAGTTGGGAGTGTAGTTTTTGTTAATTCCGTTTTTGCGGAGGATGTCAATTGCTTTGTTGTAGGCAATGGCTGCTTCTTCTTCGGATGTGTAGCGTCCTACCAGATTATTGCCATAAATATGAATGCGGACAGTATAAATGTACTGTCCGTTTTTATTTTCCCTACGGACACCATGATATGTGTTTAAAATTTCCAGATTCTCCCGTCGAAAATCTGTAGAGTCACCGTTGATAAAGCGGAAATCTCTTCCTTCAACAGCATAGTTTTTAATGCCGTAACGTGAGACCAAATTAACCTGCATACCATAATCAGCCACAAAATAATGATTGCCGCGGCACATGATTTTGTGGGAGGAATAGTAGAATAAATCGTCCATATCAAACTTTAGAATATGTGTGGGGCTTAAGTAATAATAGAAAAATTTCTGCCTTACATAAATGGGTTTACCCAAATAGAGACCATTATCCCGGAAATTTATAAGACATACCCATTTTTCGAAAGAAAGTGCAGCGTCCGACTGGTAATGCATCAGTGATATGCCGGTATCATTTAAAAGGCGCTGGCCTTCCAGATAGGCTGCGTGTGCGGCCTCGGGTGTCTCGTAGCTGCCTAAGCTGATATGTTTTCTCTTGTGGGTCAGGGATGCACGAAAATAAGGCGTGCCGTCCTTCTTGGTGGAAGGGCAGACGCCGTCAAGAGTCGTATTTTGTTGCATGTTGTTATTTTCTGTAGGCTTATTCATGTTTTAAGTATAGCATTAATCATAAAAGGTTGGCAAGCAGCATACATATGTTTATCGGAGGACAACAATATGTATAAAAAAGCTTTAAGCGGATTGCTTGTATTGCAGCTGATTTTTATGTTTGGTTCCTTTTGTGTTAAGGGCATTTCGGAGAACAGACAGGCTGCGCTACCTGTATGTGAAGTGAAGTTGGACGAGAGAGTGCTGGCGGTGCAAAATACCAGTACCATCGGGATTATAGAGACGGCTGTCTCGGGACAACGGGTAGTGGACGTACAGCTTGTGGAACGTACCAATAAACATATTTTGGGGGAGGAGGATTTGGAGATGCTTCTTCGGATTGTGGAGGCAGAGGCCGGCAATCAGGACGAAGAAGGCAAGCTTTTGGTGGCTAATGTGGTGTTGAACAGGGTGGAGAGTGAAAAGTTTCCTGACACCGTGACAGAGGTGGTACTTCAGAAGGAGAATGGTGTCTGTCAGTTTTCGCCGGTGAGTAATCAGACATTATGGACGGTGGAAATCAGTGAGGAGACCGAGGATGCAGTGGAGAGAGCCCTTATGGGGGAGGATATCTCTGACGGGGCTTTGTATTTTGCAGCACGACAATATGCTGACAGTGAGAAAATGAAGTGGTTTGATACCCATTTGACTTTTCTGTTCAAGCATGGAGGGCATGAATTTTTTAAATAAACTTCGCAAAATTAATTAATGGCGCATTGCATAGGAGTTAAAAGTGTGCTATACTAGCTAAGATTATGGAAAAATATGTGCAAAATCCGTTGTCAAAATGAAATAGGATACGCATATTGCTATAGGATGAAGGTGCCCTTGGGGCAGAAAGAGGGAAAAGAAATGGAAGTTTTATACAACAGTACGAGAAGTAAAGGCGCAGCTGTGACAGCATCACAGGCTATTTTGAAAGGACTTTCCGATGACGGCGGTCTGTTTGTGCCCAATCATATTCCTGCATTGGACAAGAGCCTTAAGGAGCTGTCCGAGATGGATTATAAGCAGGTAGCCTATGAGGTTATGAAGCTTTACCTTACCGATTTTACAGAGGAAGAGCTGAAGAACTGTATCGCAAGAGCTTATGATGAGAAGTTTGATACAGAGGTGATTGCACCCCTTGTAGAGGCAGAGGGCGCATACTATCTGGAGCTGTTCCACGGTTCCACTATCGCGTTTAAGGATATGGCTCTGTCCATCCTTCCTCACTTGATGATTACTTCTGCAAGAAAGAATCAGATTAAGAATGAAATCGTTATCCTGACCGCTACTTCCGGTGATACCGGTAAGGCTGCTTTGGCAGGTTTTGCAGGGGTTGAGGGTACCCGTATCATCGTATTTTATCCCAAGAACGGTGTGAGCCCTATTCAGGAGAAGCAGATGGTAACCCAGAAGGGTGACAACACTCTGGTTGTAGGTATTCATGGTAACTTTGATGATGCTCAGACCGGTGTAAAGAAGATTTTCTCTGACAAGGAACTTGCTAAGGAGATGGAGGAGAAGGGATTCCAGTTCTCTTCAGCAAACTCTATCAATATCGGTCGTCTGGTTCCTCAGATTTGTTATTATGTATATGCATATGCAAAGCTGATGAATGAGGGCAAGCTTGCTGAGGGAGAGACCATGAATGTGGTAGTTCCCACCGGTAACTTTGGTAATATTCTGGCTGCATTTTACGCGAAGAACATGGGTCTGCCCATTGGTAAGCTCATCTGTGCATCCAATGACAATAAGGTTTTGTACGATTTCTTCCGCACAGGAACCTATGACAGAAACAGAGAGTTCATGCTTACAACCTCTCCTTCCATGGATATTTTGATTTCCAGCAATCTGGAGAGACTGATTTATCGTATCGCAGATAATGATGCTGACAAGAATGCAGAGCTTATGGGTGCACTTACCGGTGCAGGTAAGTATGAGATTACTGCTGACATGAAGGCTCAGCTTAACGACTTCTATGGCAATTTTGCCAGTGAGGAGGAGACAGCAGCTGAGATTAAGCGTCTCTATGAGAGCTGTGGTTATGTTCTTGACACACATACTGCTGTGGCATCTTCCGTATATCAGAAGTATGTGAAGGAGACCGGTGACAATGCCAAGACCGTGATTGCATCTACTGCAAGTCCTTTCAAGTTCACCAGAAGCGTAATGAATGCAATTGATGCAAAATATGATGCAATGGGTGACTTCGAGCTGGTAGACGAGCTGTCCAAGCTGGCTAATGTGAAGGTTCCTAATGCAATCGAAGAGATTCGTACCGCACCTGTAGTTCATGATGTACAGTGTGATGTGGATAAGATGCAGGATACTGTGAGAGGTTTCCTGGGAATCTAAGATTTATAAAATTAATTATGATGCAAAAGCTCACATTCTATATGGAATTGTGGGCTTTTACTTCATGACGATGAGAAATTAGTGGAATGTAATTTGTTGTATTTACCGGGAATGGGGGAAATAATGCTTACAAGTCTGGAAGTAAAAATTGTTGTATTGTTGGTGATGATACAAATGCATATTATTGATGATTATTGTCTGCAGGGGAAACTGGCAAACTTCAAGCAAAGGCGCTGGTGGGAGCAAAATTATCCGGATGCAATGTACAAAAAGGACTATCTGATGGCACTCTTTCTACATGCCTTCAGTTGGACTTTCATGACCATGCTGCCTGTTGTCGTGTACAGAATCCTTTTGGGAGATTTGCCCCTGTGGTGTTATGGCGTATTTGCGGTAAACTGGCTGATTCATGGAGTGGTTGACCATTTCAAGGCCAATAAGCTTGCCATTAATCTGATTGTGGACCAGTCCATTCATCTGGTTCAGGTGGTGGTGACGTGGGTTGTATTAGTGTTATTGTAGACAGGGAAAAATTATGGAATTATAGCTGGATTTTGGTTGGATTTCAATTGAAATTTTGGGTGTGTATTGAGTTGATGGTAATAAAGGATTTTTGTTTTGATAGAAGATTTCCATATGGCTTGGGTCTATGTAGGATTTTTAGACCGTGAGACCCGAAAATACGCAAATTTTGCCGAATATAGCTATGTGAAACATAGTGGCCGGGTCTATACAAAAAAATACTCTCTTCAGACCCGAGAATTGACATAATCTCGGGTCTGGCAAGGCAGTTATTTTCTATAGACCCAAATGAGGTATGTAATCAGTGGAAAATTAAAGAAAATTTTGGGATTTCGGGTCCCAGAAAAAGAAAATTTTCTATAGACCCGACTTAGGGGTGAGGACTGGGAAGTTTAGGGAGACTGACTATGAAGAAAATATCTCTTACGACCCTGTGTTATATCGAACAGGATGATAAGTATCTGATGATGCACAGGGTGAAGAAGGAAATGGATTTGAATAAAGACAAGTGGGTCGGTGTGGGCGGTCATTTTGAGGCGGACGAATCCCCGGAGGATTGTCTGCTCAGAGAAGTGAAGGAAGAGACCGGACTGACGCTGACTTCATGGAGATTTCGGGGCATTGTAACTTTTTTGTCCAATGAATGGCCGGAGGCAGAGTATATGTGCCTCTATACGGCAGATGGATTTGAAGGCGAGATGACCTACTGCGATGAGGGAACTCTTGAATGGGTGGAGAAGAGTAAAGTGTATGATTTGCCCATTTGGGAGGGTGATAAGATTTTCTTTCGGTTGTTGGAGGAGGATAGGGAGTTTTTTTCGTTGAAGCTGAGATATGAGGGGAATGTGTTGGCAGAGGCGGTGCTGGATGGGAAGGGGCTGTAATGAAAAAATTATTCCAAGGTTCGTTTCATGGCCACATCAACTCTTTTTCTTACGACGTTTTCGTTTGGAATATGGAAATCAGAAAGTAATTATATGCCATATCAGTAAAGATGAAAGGATGTTTTTCTACAAAACATATAAGGACATTTTTGAGTTGTCTCAGATTGAAAAATATGGGTTTTCCAAGGATATATATGGTAAAAATCTGGCGGAGCATAAATGTGTGTCAATTCACAAATATGCCTTTATGGAGAGCTATTTTCAACCGGCGCTAAGAGAAATTGTTTTCGTGTTAAAGGATGGTAGAACGGTTGTATTTGAGGGAGCTAATTTTACGCATGGACAGCTTTGTGGATTGGTTTCCTATATTGAGGAAAAGATTGGAATTCGTCCTATGGGTAGATTGTCTGCATCCCTTTTGGTTGCAAGTTTTACAGAAGAGAAAATCAACTTTGCCTTGGATATGATTCAATTTCCGGAGAAAGAACTTCAAAATGCGCAGCTTCGGGTGGATGATACTTATTTTATGAAAGAAGCGATTGTAATCTGTAAATCAGGACAGATGGTATATTTTCCTTATGATAAGTTACAAGCCGTTTTGTTTTATGCAAAAACCAGAAACTGATTTGTCCGTGTAGCACATTCCGGATTCAGTTGTTGTTATTGGCTGAAAAATGGTGAGCACTATGGGTGTATGTTGAAGTCAAGGGAGGATTTTGAAAAGATTGCTGATTTCATGCAGTTGCATCATCCGGAGATTGAGGCAGATGCGGAATTGATTTATGAGGGGATGTTTTATTAAAGGGATGTTGGTGTATAATTTTTGCATAAAAAGCATAGCGTACAATTGATATATAGTTGTGCGCTTTAATTGTATCAAAAATATTTTAATTTAGTCAAAATGAATCAAATGACTAAATTGACGTTATGATTTGTCTATTAATAAATACAAGAAGACAGATTATGTAGCGGTAGAGTACCCGCCTACAGAAGAGATTATGGCAAAGATTTTTGAACTGGATGTGCAAATTGCCAAGGAGTGTGAAGAACATTGAGAATCGAATAAATATTTGACATAATGGAGGTACGGTGGTACTATGATTATAGAAAAAGTGCTGCCGATAGACGGTTAGCCCTAAATAAATTGATGATCAAAAATGACCGCCAAGTTTTCTCAGGACAGGGCGGTTATTTTTTGGTCTTGCTATTACGACCAAGCGAATAGCCAAGACTGAAACAAGTCATGCATAAGCTGATGACAGCAATCAGGCCTTCGCTGGTTAACATAAGCAAATCCTCCATTTAGAGATTTCCACAAGTGGATTTCTATGTAAACAGAGGTCACAGTCCTCTGGAAAAAGGACTAACCGCCTACCGTTATGGTAGCACTAAATATAGTATATCGAATGTTTGGATGGGAATTAGAAAAGTAATTGAGCAGATTAATGCGAATGCAATTGCATAATGAATTTAATTTAGGAGGATATAAAAATGACCAATCAGGAAATGTTATCTCATGTAGACCATACCCAGCTCAAGGCTTTTGCCACCTGGGAGGATATTTTAAAATTGTGTGATGAGGCGGTGGAGTTCGGCACTGCCAGTGTGTGCGTGCCGCCCTGTTATATCAAGCGCATTCATGATACTTACGGAGACAAGCTGAATATCTGTACTGTTGTAGGTTTTCCTCTTGGTTACAGTGTCACCGCAGCTAAGGTTGCAGAGGTAGAGGCAGCCCTTGCAGACGGCTGCAATGAAATTGATATGGTAGTGAATATCAGCGATGTGAAAAACGGTTTGTTCGACAAGGTGGAAGAGGAGATTCGTGCATTAAAGGCTGCTTGCGGTGAACATGTTTTGAAGGTAATCATTGAGACCTGTTATCTGACAGAAGAAGAGAAAATCGCCATGTGCAAGGCAGTGACTCAGGCCGGTGCTGATTATATCAAAACTTCCACCGGTTTTGGCACAGATGGTGCCACCAAAGAAGATATTGAACTCTTTAAGGCAAATATCGGTCCTGATGTCAAGATGAAGGCAGCAGGCGGCGTCTCCACCGTAGAAGATTTAGAGATGTTTCTGGCATTGGGGTGCGAGCGCATCGGTACCTCACGGGCAGTAGGACTTTTGAAGGGAGAACAAACCTCCGGATATTAAAATTATATTCAGTTGCGTTTTTCACGAAGTGCAATGTCATTTAATTAATGATTGTACCGCAAATATTATTAAAATTCAGTGAGTCTTATATAATCATATCTGAGTCTATACAAAAAAACGGATGTTGGAAGCAAAAGTATATATACAGAAAAAATAACGATTTGGAATCCTTTTTTTGTGCAAAATTTATTCTTTTGAAGTATTTAAGGACTAAAGCAGTATTTATACAAAATAATTTCCTTTTTAGAATCTCTTTTCGGGTAAAAAGGGATTCTGTTATTCTGATTTTTTACTATAGATACTTGGGCGTATTAAGTTATGTCCGCTTCACACATTGCAAGTATTAAAGCTATTTTAATTTAATGGTGTTGTCACGGAGTGGAAATGTTCCGTGGCAGGGGTACGGTACCTAAGTGACTAAGTAAAATACAGGGATACACAAATAAATGAATAGGGATATAATTTGAAAAATTTATTTTTACTTGCAACCTTTTGAAAATATATAAAGTGTTATAAGTGAGAGTCTCAAATTTACAATGAATTTTTTATTCAAAATGGAGGATGAAAGAATGATTAAGAGATTTTTACTTACAACAGTGTTGGCAAGCACATTAATATTTTCCGGTTGTGGCATGAAGGGGAATCTGGTTGCAGATGTTTTTAATCAGTTCGCAGAGAGAACGGATGTATCAGAAACTGTTGAGGTAGAAAGTACCGAGGAAAGTACTGCTTCGTCAGAGAGCAGTCAGGAAGAAATCGCTGGGGAACCTGTTAAAGAGAACGGTGAAGATGTGGTTACAGCCGGAAGTATTCCGGAAGAGAGCATTAAAGAGACCGGTACTTCGGAAATAACAGAGAATACAGACTCCCAGTCCGGTACTCGATTAAGGGATACCATCTTGGGACAGTGTCTTGTGGGCGATGGTTATATCACAAACGACAGAGATGTTATTCGAGAGGCTCTGGAGCAGGCTTCTTTGGTGGAAAAGGATGTTTCCATGGAAGATATGCTCAGTGGTAATATGGAGAATGGTAAGCAGAAAGTTTACCATTTCAAGATTAAGCATCATGAGTCTGCAGGAAAGATGCCTACAGAGTCCGGTGCGAACCGTTATATTACTACCATGGTTCACGGAGCAGATACCTATGTTGTATACTTTGGTATGGATGACAAATACACCTTGGATGAGGTGAAAAATTACTGTACAAAAGGCATGGAGGTTGAATATTGGGCATTTGCTACCGCAAGTGACAATGTGGCATTAGTGATTCCTTTTATCGCGGGAAGTGAAGAAAACGGATATTATCTTGTTGCGCCCTCTATGGCAGAAATGGGTGCGGATGTGTCTGCTCTGACAGTTCCTTCTATCCCGGTTGGAAATCCGATGGATTCATCCGGCACGGAGAATAATACTGCAACTCCCAAAGGGGATGATACTACAAATGGCAATGCAACCAATCCTGTAGCAGAAGATGCAGGAAAAATTGCCCTTGATGTAAATTCCGTAGAAAACAGTGACTATATAACGGTTTTGAATTGCACTTATACCAATGACCTGGATACGGATATTTGTCTGATTGGAGAGGCATTATATATCAATGGTGTTGATTACTCAGACAAATTCTCAGCCTATGCAGAAGTAAAGAACTGTAATAAATATTCAGGAGAAATGTATGTAGATGATGTGCAACTGAAAGCCGGAGATAAGCTGGAATTTATTTTTGAAGTTTCAGATAATAATACATATAAACAGCTCGGAAAAATAAAGTTTGAAATGGTATTAGCGGCAAATTAGCCTTGCGCTTAGGCGGATTTTTGCTCGGAAATTTGGTGGAAATGGAGAAATAAGATGGATACAAAGCCGGTAAATAGTGTAATACAGGAAAGATTAACGCTTCTTAGAAAGAGAATGCACGAGAAGGGTGTGGATTATTATATGATTCCCACTGCTGATTTTCACAATTCGGAATATGTCAGTGACTATTTTAAGGTGAGAGAGTATTTTTCTAATTTTACCGGCTCTAACGGAACTCTTTTGGTATGGCAGGAGGGCGCCGGGCTTTGGACGGATGGAAGATATTTTATTCAGGCGGAGAGAGAATTGTCAGGTACGGGTATAACACTGTTTCGGATGCAAACAGAAGGAGTGCCGGATATAGGTGCTTTTTTGGCGGAACAGATGGCAGACGGACAGACGCTTGGATTTGACGGGAGAGTGATTTCTGCATCAGAGGGCAGACGTTATGAGAAAAAAATGGAGTCTGCGAATAAACAAATCCGGTTTGCATATGGGGAGGATTTGGCGGATGTAATTTGGGAGAATAGGCCTACATTTCCGGCCGGCAGGGTGTGGGTAGTACCGGATGAATTGGCGGGAGCTTCTGTAGCGGAGAAACTTTCGGGTGTAAGAGCTAAACTTTCGGAAAATGGGGCAGAAAGTCTTTTTTTAACCAAGCTGGATGATTTGATGTGGCTTTTTAACATCAGAGGTTGCGATGTAGAGTGCAATCCGGTGGCTATGTGCTATGGTTATATCACACAGAATGAAGCTGTGATTTTTATTCAAAAAAGAGTTCTTGAAGAGCATGTTGTATCATATTTTGAGAATAATGGAATTCGGGTGGAAGAATATGAAGAGGTGACTTCTTATTTGGAAGCAATTATTCCCGGACAAAAGATTTTGTTGGATTTACGTCATTGTAGCTATGGATTTGCCAAGCTTTTGGCAGACAAGCATACCATCATTGAGAAACAAAATCCTACAGAGCTTTTAAAGGCAGTAAAAAATGCCACAGAGCTTTCAAATATGCGAAAGATTTATCTAAAGGACAGTGTGGCTGTAACAAAGTTTATCTATTGGTTAAAGACAAGTATGAAAAAGCTTGCTGATGGCGAGATTGTAGATGGAATGCAGACGATTACAGAACTGTCGGCAGCCGCAAAGCTTGAGGAGTTTCGCAGGGGAATTCCGGAATTCTTGGATCTGTCTTTTCCGACTATCGCAGGGTATGGAGCCAATGCTGCCATGATGCATTATGAGGCAACTGAGGAGAGTCACGCCGTATTAAAGCCGGAAGGATTTCTTTTGGTGGATTCCGGCGGCCAGTATCTGGGGGGGACAACGGATGTGACCCGTACCATTGCGTTGGGACCTGTCACGGAGGAACAGAAGCTTCACTATACCAAGGTTGCGCAGGGAATGCTTCAAATGACTCACGCAAAATGGCTTTATGGTTGTACGGGACGCAATCTGGATATTTTGGCTCGCAAACCTTTGTGGGAGATTGGGTTGGATTATCGTTGCGGAACAGGACATGGAGTGGGATATATTCTGAATGTTCATGAGGGTCCCCAAAGCCTTAGATGGCGATATGTGGAAGGTGTGGGCGAAGCAGTTCTGGAAGCCGGAATGGATGTGACCAATGAGCCAGGCGTCTATATTGAGGGCAGTCACGGAATTCGCACAGAAAATGTCATGGTGGTATGTAATCTTGAAAAAAATGAGTATGGACAGTTTATGGGCTTCGAGACATTGACATGGGTGCCTTTGGATATGGAGGCAATTGATGAGAAATATCTGTCGGAGGATGCAAAAAAAATGCTTACCGTGTATCAACAACAGGTTTTTGAGAAAATTTCTCCTTACCTGACAGAAGAGGAGAAACAGTGGCTGAAGGAAGAGACAAATGCTTAAAAGAGGAGGATTCGGCTTATAGAACAATAATTGTAAATTATCCATAAAATGTAATGTCAATTATTGACTTTTTCTTGTACTTTTGAGATAATGACAGAGTATATGACGTGGGGTTGTATTGAATCTTATGTCGTAAGTTAAAAATTTACCATACATAGTGTGGTATAAATAAAATTAAGGAGGACGTAATAAATGTCAACAAAAGCTTATTATCCGATTTCCGAAATCGGTGCTGGCAAGCCCGGCTTCAGCAAGACTCGTTCCATTATTGAGGGTGCTTTCTACGGTAACAACGTAGTTAAGGTTAACACTCTGAGAGAGGCTTATGAGTTAGCTAAGAATTCTCCCGGAACCATCGTTACCGATATGCCTGTATACAAGGCTGAGGAGCAGGGTCTTGATAGAGATTCTAAGGTTCTTCTGTTCAATGACGGTGCAGTTACCGGTCGTTATGCACAGGCTCGTCGTATTAAGGGTGAGCCCGGTGTAGATGCTGGCAAGCTCGATAAGGTTGTTATGGATGCTATTTACAAGACTCGTTGGATGACCCTGTATCATGCAGAGTGTTTCATCGGTCTTGATCCTGAATTTATGGTAAAGGCTCACCTTCTGATTCCCGAAGGCGAGGAGAATATCCTTTACAACTGGATGCTCAACTTCCAGTATATGTCCGATGAGTATGTGAGAATGTATGGTGAGTCCAAGCCCGTTGGTAACGGTAATGAGCCTGACATCTACATCTTCTCCAATCCTCAGTGGGAGCCCACTCCCAGCCCCGATGTTGATTATAGCTGCCTGAGCGATGATTTGACTCTGTGCTATTTCGACACCGATCAGAACTGTGCTGCAATCCTTGGTATGAAGTACTTTGGTGAGCACAAGAAGGGTACCCTGACCATGGCTTGGGCACTGGCTAACAGAAACGGTTATGCTTCCTGCCACGGCGGTCAGAAGGAGTACACCCTTGCTGATGGTTCCAAGTATGTTGCTTCCGTATACGGTTTGTCCGGATCCGGTAAGTCTACTTTGACCCATGCTAAGCACGGTGGCAAGTATGACATCAAGGTTCTTCATGATGATGCATTCATTATCAACACTGATACCTGTGCATCCATCGCACTTGAGCCTTCTTACTTTGATAAGACTGCAGATTATCCTACCGGTTGTGAGGATAATAAGTTCCTGCTTACCGCTCAGAACTGTTCCGCTACTCTGGATGAGGAGGGCAAGGTTCAGCTGGTAACTGAGGATATCAGAAACGGTAACGGCCGTGCAATTAAGTCCAAATTGTGGTCTCCTAACCGCGTGGACAAGATTGATGCTCCCGTAAATGCTATTTTCTGGATTATGAAGGATCCCGTAATTCCCCCTGTACTGAAGCTTAAGGGTGCAGCTCTTGCTTCCGTTATGGGTGCAACTCTTGCTACCAAGACCTCTTCCGCAGAGCGTGTAGCTGCAGGTACTGATATGAACGCACTTCGTTTCGTACCTTACGCTAACCCCTTCAGAACCTATCCTCTGGTTAACGACTATGAGAAGTTCAAGAAGCTGGTAGAAGAGAAGAACGTAGACTGCTACATCGTTAACACCGGTGACTTCATGGGCACCAAGGTTAAGCCTGCAGATACTCTTGGTATCCTTGAGACTATCGTTGAGGGCAAGGCTAAGTTCGAGAAGTGGGCTAACTTCGATGATATCGAGATTATGTACGAGTGGGATGGCAAGACTGCTGACTTCACTCCTGACCTTAACAATGC
>SVFL01000003.1 GCA_015056885.1 Lachnospiraceae bacterium | reverse complement strand
TCTAATCTACATATATTTGTCTGTCCGTCTGAAATACAGTGTATTTAGATGGCCTATTAAAGTTACCCTTTTTTAAGATTCAAATTTTTTACAAAAAACTCTTGACTATTTATAGTTTGACACCTCCTAAATATATTACCTGCCCCTACAGGTGGTTACTCGTTTAATAACCATTCCGAATTGTATCATATTTTGCAAACACACACAAGATAACTAATCCGGAAAATCCATAAAATCATAAAAATCCGATTCTGACTTTTCATAATGTCTCGTCCTTGTTCTCTTCCTGGAATTTAACGTACGTACAATCAAGTATGCAATCCCAGCCTCTACCAGAATCGGAAGTGACAAACGCGCTAAAAGCAAAAAATAACAATTCCATTACCTTACAAAATTTCATCCGGTATTTCTATAATAAATTCTATCATCTCATGTGTAGTGTCATTAGCAATAAGCCCTGCATAACAAGTTCCTCGGAATGAATTTATCGAAATTACAATCAAGCAATAATACTCCTGTTGTTCCTCCGGCTGATGCATGACCTTATCCAAAAAAGATTCATCAACCCCCAGCTGATTCAAACTATCAACATGCCAACAATCACCCTTGTCATTCATATATATTATTTTATTTCCATAATCCCTGTGCTCCTGTTTTCGACTTTCCAAAGTCTCCCTATATACATTTTCATTTAAAACATTAGAATGAGCAGCTATATTTTTCTTAACTACCTGACGGCAATAATACTTCTCCGAAGATGTATCATCAGGAACTTCGTCAATAAATAAATTTGTACCCGGAAATGAATGCCACTCTAAATACTTAATATATTGCTCATAGCTTGTGAAATAAGTTCTTGTCCATGGTACAAAATCGGAAACCCCCATTTCCCACCAATAAACAATATTAAACACCAATGCCGCAACGGCTAATATCCAACCAATATTTTTCTTCATATTTTTTCTCTCACAAATGAAATATCAGAGTAGGAGAAAATATGATGCATCACCTACTCTGATAATCATCTTAACTCAAACTGTTTCGTCAATATTCATCCGGTATTTCTACACTAAACTCTATCATCTCATGTGTATTATCATTTGCTATAACTCCCGTATAACAAATTCCCCGAGTAGTATTTATTGAAATTACCACTAAACAATAATAGTCTTGTTGCTTTCCTTGATTTTGCATAACCTCACGCAAAAAAGTATCATCCATTACTAATTGCTTTAAATCATTAATAGACCATTTTTCATTTTCGTCAATCATATATATTAATTCGCATGCTTCAGATTCACCATAGTTTCGATATCCCTCTTTTTGATTTTCTATAATCTTCAAATACATATTTTCATCGAGGACAATAGAATGCGCTACTATTCTCTTTTTAAACACTTGACGACAATAATACTTTACAGAAGATGAACCCTCCGGAATTTCATCAACAAACTGACTGCTTGCATAAAATGAACGATTATCTAAAAGATTGATATAACTATCATAGCTTATAAAATTTGTTCTTGTCCATGGCACAAAATCAGCAACTATAACAGTCCAATAAGCAATAACATAATATAATATTGCAACTACAACCAATATCCAGCTAATTTTTTTCTTCATGATCCTCTTCTCCTACAAGTAACATTTCAAATATATTAGGAAACTCAGTAAAATTTTTATCTCCTCCTTCTATTGTGAGTCTTCCCAACAACTTTCCATATAACTCATAACTTTTAGCAATCCCTATCATATTTTGCACCTCAAACACAGGCGCAAAATCAAAATTATAGTAATCCGTCAAATAATACCAATACTCAAACGTATATCTATCCTCTGTCGGATTATAAACCCCATGTAAAGTTATCGCTGCTGATGCCCTATTAAACGTTCCCATTGCATTTGTATTAATAATGGCTTCGAAGACTTCTTCAGAACTATAATTCGTAAGATATTTACATCCATCCCATTCAGCGCTTGGCGACATTGCAATATAGATTTCAGTATTATATTCATTCAGCACCGACTTAGCAGCTTTAATTGACGTTTGCATATTTTCTTTGTTATAATCATTTATTGAATTTACAAAAGCTTTTCCCACTATATTCTCTTTCATAGAAAATAAATCTACATATTTTCTATTACCATAACATCCTTCTATTCCTAGTTTATTTCCTCCTAGACCAGTTACAAAACAAACAAAACAATTAAGCGCCTCAGGTGTCTTTAATTGAATAAGATCACACGTTGCTAATGTATTCATTGTTATATAGGCAGTTTGACTTGTAGGTGGAATTTCTGACCAATCACGCTTAAACAATCCATGTACACCATCATCCCCATCTGCAGTACCAGTTTCACCAAACAAATCCCTTTTTCGCTTTGTAACAGGGTATTATTCTCCTTGTCAATCACGGTCTCCTCGTCCATGACAACATACTGGTCATTTTCTTCATCATACCACACAATTCGCAGATTATCTTCCAAACTATCTCCCAAAGCTTCCTCATCATAGGTAAAGATGATGGTGGCCTCGTCAAATTCCTGTGTGGTCTCGATATCCACCGCTGCACCTACACGGCCTACCACATCTATAGTACGCATGTCCAAGTTATAGACATTAAAAATCGACACTTCATTGTCAATATCCGGCACAATCCATGGACACAGCTACCTTCGTGATACCAGCCACCCTCTCCTGGTCAATTTCCTCTACCGCAGTCTAATAAACCACTTCATCTCCGTCTGGAATACCGTCACCGTCCATACTCACATCCGTTACAGCCATACTCTCCAAATATAGATTTGTGTTGACCTCCCTTTATAAAAGAAGTCAACACAAATTCTAAAACATATAAAATATTTCACTTCACAAAAAATTATCTTGTCATATATATTCTTACCATCCATATTTTTGTGTATAATTGAACATAACAATTTCACAATTTCCATCATTACACAATATACCTTCATAAACACTTCCACTTGGCATGTCAGGACATAAATGATATCCTAAATAATAATATTGTGCTTCCTTTGATGGTTCCTGCATAATTTCATCTAAATAATCCACCCCCCACTCCTCAACATCAACATGATTCAAATATCTTTTTGTTACACCATCATACATATAACACTCATAACTCGTCTCAAAATCATACTGATAAACGAATTCTCTTTTTGCCTTTTCATAATCTTCTTGCGAAAGGGTCATGGAAAATCCACTTTTATCCAGCAGCCAGTACTCATAAACATAATACTTTATGTCACTTGCCGTCCGCGGCAACTTTTCTGGATAAGCATCCCAATCAACAGTTGCTTTGAAATGCCAATATCCCCCAAAAAAACGTTTGGTACCAGGCACAATCATTGTCAAATATGCCAAAAAACATAACAGCACAATTATCCAGATAAATACTTTCTTATTCTTTCTATTATAGTTCATTTTATTCCCCTTAATAATATGGTATCGGTATAGGAATACCTGTTTTCCCTTTTTCCCACAAACACACTCCTGGACAGCATCCAAAAAGTTCATAACTACGAGCGATTCCTAATCCATCCTGTTCATACAACTCGCGAAACGCAGGAAAATCATAAAAATCTACAATGTAGTATATATATTCCATCTGATATTTTTTTGTCTCAGGATCATAGGTACAATGCAGTGTAGCCGAAGCTTGTGCACTATTAAAAACACCAAATGCAACCATATTTGTTGCAACTTGATATACATCGACTATTTCAGGTCCCTTTACAAAATCTACATAATTACATCCATCCCATTGACACGTTTTTGAAGTAGATATATATATATCTGTATTATATTCATTTAAAACAGACTCTGCCGCAATTATTGCTTGAGCAAAGTTAGTCTTAAAATTTGTATACATAGTATTGGTATCTTGAATATTTGCATATATCATATAATTTGCAACAATATAATCTCTAATTCCATATTCCCCCGTAACTTCCCCTAAATCATTTACAATTTCACAGCCATCATATATACCTACCCATTCCATAAAATATTTCCAAAAACAAGCACTTGCATTTTTATCTTTGGATACAAGTAAAATTGCATTAAACAATGTTGTATTAAATTTCCAATACCTCATGTCTGAATTAATTATATTTCTTTTTTCTTTAAATTTATTATGTACTCCTGCAGCACCTTTTACAGGCTTCGTTTCATTAAACAAGCTCACATAATCATCTTTTTTATATTTCAAATCATAAAATTCATCTGAATATGGCACATAACCCATCTTCTGCGTAATGACTTTCCCATCTTCATTTGGCGTACCATCCACAAAGATAAAATTTGGTGAAAGTTTATCATACAACGCCCCTTTAAATATTGGCACTGTATATTCTTTGCCCAACAATTTAAGCTTAACCTCAATTGGCAAACCACCTACTTCGACAAAGTCACTTATTTCATCGCCATCAGAATCCGTTAAATCGGGATCTGTATAAACAAATGTCCCGTTAGAAATCAACATTCCATTTGTTTCATAAAAATCATACAATCCATCCTCATCCGAATCCTTATAGCTTCGTCCCTTATTAAGTTGTTCTTCTGCCATATCCACCAAAATATTCCATTTAGCCAAACGAACTTGTTCACTATACCGCCATGACGTAAGAGGTATAACAGCACCACCTGTTTCCTCAGCCATCCTAAACATATTCGAGTTATGAGCTACATGGCTACTGAGAAATTGAAATTTAATGCCATTTTCCTTTGCCAACTCTACCAGGTCTGGATAATATCCGGTATCTTTTAGTGAAAAATAAAACAACTGCTTGTTCGGCACTCCATTCTCGGTCTCTATCATCTCTGTAATAGCTTGCCGTAAAATTTCTTCTTTAGAACACTGTATATAGTCATATGCTCTACCCGCTCCTCTATTACCTGATTCATCAATTTCATCTGACCCCTCCGGATAATACATGGTTGATTTGACAAACTCAACCGAATAAGCATGGATATTATCAGGTAATATAATATCAATTACGGGACTAAAACCAGCCCAATCCATAATGAGATAGTGGTCTACCTCATACTCCGTTAGTGCAGGTTGCTCTTCTATTTTAATTGAATTTATCACCTCAATCCACTTCAACACATCCACCACCAACCACGTGGAAAAATGTGTTGTCTTGCAGCTCAGGGTATTATTTTCCTTGTCAATCACGGTCTCCTCGTCCATGACAACATACTGGTCATTTTCTTCATCATACCACACAATTCGCAGATTGTCTTCTAAACTATCTCCCAAAGCTTCCTCATCATAGGTAAAGGTGATGGTGGCCTCATCAAATTCCTGTGTGGTCTCGATATCCACCGCTGCACCTACACGGCCTACCACATCTGTAGTACGCATGTCCAGGTTATAGACATTGAAAATAGACACCTCATTATCAATGTATCCGGCACAATCCATGGACACAGCTACCATCGTGATACCGGCCACTCTCTCCTGGTCGATTTCCTCCACCGCAGTCTGATAAACCACTTCATCTCCGTCCAGAATACCGTCACCGTCCGTATCGGGATTCCAAGGCTCATACCCCATGATGACATCCTCGCCGTCACGCAAACCGTCTTCGTCAGTATCCTCCACTAAGGGATCTGTATGATACTTCAACACCTCATCGCCGTCACTTAACTTGTCATTGTCATAATCCTCATACAAGGGATTGGTTCCGGCCTTTATCTCCTCCAGATTACAGAGACCGTCCTCATCCGGGTCCTCCTGTCCGTCATCAATGTCGTCCTCATCCGTATCTGCCAGATTGGGATTGGTTCCGGTCTGGCTCATTTCGTCCAAATCCTTGATTTTATCCCCATCGGAATCATCACTCAAAGGATCTGTACCAAAAATCGTCTCCGTGTAGTTGTCAATACCGTCTCCATCCGTATCATCACGGTCTACATCGGTTGCATCTACGTTCTCCGGATTGAAATTCATCAAAGAAATCGTCTCTGCAACTTTTTCTCCGTTTTCGCACACCGCAGTTACAGTGATAACGTTATAACCAATTACAAAACCAATGTCATCTATGATCCAATTTTCCTTAACAGCGCACTCACCCTTATCAACCACCAGACCATTAATATCCGTCACAGTGAATTTAAGCTTCTCTACCTGTTCTGCGTCAGTCAATGTACCTGTCAACTTCTCCACATGCTCCTGTGTCAGATAATAGTCCGCAGCCTCATTGTAATCAAACTGCTTCGTATCAATCGTAAGAAGAGTCTTGGTTATGTCGGAACCGCTTACGTCTCCGCCACTCACATCTCCATTGCTTACATCTCCATTACTTACGTCAGAACCACTCACATCTCCACCATCAGTGGTGCCCGGCTCACTTTTTCCACCGCCAAGGGCAATCTGCTCCAGACGATATCCGCTAGGAGTCTCCTCCTTGGGACACTGCACCGTGAAACCGACACGAAGTTCTGCTCCTGCAGCAATGTTTTGATTATAGTCCTTGTTCTGAATCAAATACCTGCCATTCTCGCTGCTGACGATCTTACCATTCCACAAATCACTGATTTCATAAGTGCAGTCAAAGGACACAAACCAGTCCTCGATAGCCTTATCCGACACATTGCGAATACAAATTTCGCCATTATGTCCGGTATCCCATGCATTGGTAACCTGATAGGTAATCTCATAATCCTTTTCATCTACATACTGTCTGGATGCAGGCAGTTCACAGATTTCAGGAAAACCGGTAAATGCCTCCTTTGCAGTAAAACCGAAAGAAATGCTCTGTCCTGCTGCAATATCCTGATTCCAGCCCAAATTCTTAAATACGGTTGTGCCATCTTCTGCATCAATCATCTGTACATTCCAGATATCTACGATTTCCTCCTGTACCGGAAAAGATACATGCCAGTTATCAATAGCCTCATCCGAAGTATTTTCCACTCGAACAGATGTCGTATATCCATCTTCCCAATTATTTATAAGGGAATAAACCACCCTACAGCGATCCAATTCCCAGATTTTCTCTCTCGTCACACCATCCCAAGCCGACTCTGCGACCTGACTTTCCTCGGCATGAACCTGATTCAATGCCTGTAGATTGTGCCATCCTGAGCATTCCATAATCATAGTGCTTGCTAACACTACGCACAATCCCTTGGTAATGCTCGGTTTCCATTTGTGCTTCATATTCTTTTCCTCCATAATATTGCTTCCGTATATACTTTGATTTTCAAAATATACACTCGTAGAATGTTATCACAGAGGTACTTCCTTGTCAACTGTCTTGTCATCCGCATTTGTTATATTTGTTTGTTTTCTAATCTGTATTTGTTTTTTTATATTATCATGTCATATTCAAAGTTTCTAGATTCCCTCACGCTTTTGCTTGCCTTTTTTATAGAATAACTTTATACTAGAATTTGTATTTTGATTACAAACGCCCTATCGGCGTTTTCGCATAGGAGGACTTATTATGGCAGGTTCATCTTTCGGAACCATTTTCAAGATTACTACCTGGGGCGAATCCCACGGCAAGGCATTGGGCGTTGTTGTAGATGGTTGTCCCGCAGGTTTGGAACTTTGCGAGGAGGATATTCAAATTTATCTGGACCGCCGCAAACCCGGCACCAGCAGTATCACCACCCAGCGCAAGGAGGATGATTGTGTGGAGATTCTCTCCGGTGTCTTCGAGGGCAAAACCACCGGTACCCCCATCTCCATGATGGTGCGCAACACCTCCCAGCTTTCCAAGGATTATGGCAATATTGCTACCTGCTATCGCCCCGGTCATGCAGACTATACCTTTGACCAAAAATACGGTTTCCGTGATTACAGAGGCGGCGGACGTTCCTCCGGCCGCGAGACCATCGGCCGTGTAGCAGCAGGCGCCATCGCAGCCAAGTTACTCAAGCAGATGGGAATTACCGTTCAGGCTTATACCCGCTCTATCGGACATGTTCAGGCTAATTTGGATGCATTTGATACAGAAGCAATCCTTCAGACTACCACGGCCATGCCCGACAGAAAGGCTGACGAAGAGGCGGTTGCATTCCTGCAGAAGGCTCGCAGCAATTCCGACTCGGTAGGCGGTTGTATGGAATGTCGTGTGACAGGGCTTCCTGCCGGAATCGGCGACCCTGTATTTGAGAAATTAGATGCTAACCTTGCCAAGGCAGTTATGTCCATCGGCGCAGTTAAGGCAGTAGAAATCGGTGACGGCTGTGCAGTTTCCCAGCGTGTGGGCAGCGAGAATAACGATGCGTTCCGCATGGCAGACGGTCAGGTTGTCAAGGCAACCAACCACGCAGGCGGCATCTTGGGTGGCATCAGCGACGGCGACACACTGCTTGTCCGCGCTCACGTAAAGCCTACCCCCTCCATTTACCAGACACAGGCAACGGTCAATCAAAGCGGTGAAGAAATCGAACTGGCCATTCAGGGCCGCCACGACCCCATCATCGTTCCCAGAGCAGTTGTTGTTTTAGAATGCATGACCGCCATCACTATCTTAGACGCTATGATGGTAAATATGTCCGCCAAGATGGAGAATCTTGTAAATTTCTATAAGTAAATGAAAAAGTTCCGGTCCTCTACATTCAGGGAACCGGAACTTTTATTAACTTAATCAAAAATCTCCCATATGCCCAAGACGAAATCCCAAAAACCAAACGATTCCTTGCTCCATTCCTGATTATCAAAATGCACTTTCTTATCTTCAAATTCCAGAATATAGTGACTTTTTTGAAACAAAACAGGTTTCTTTTGCCGGGGCTGTAATACAAGCTGAAACTCATTTTGCAAAACATTGTTTGCCAATTCTGTAATTCTAATAGTTAAAACATAAGAATTACTGTTTAATATATAATACTTTGGATTGTTGCGTCCCTTTCGCCATATGGATACACCGTAAGCTTCTACACATTTCCGATATCCCATCCCCTCATTCCTCCGGTATATTACGTTCTTGACGTACTGCCCAGTCTGTGGAATCGGATACAGTTGGGCACATCTACACTGATGGGCGGTCCGTTCATAATCATGGTACCGGCCTCCGGATTAAAATGGAAGAAAGTCATATCATTACTTTCATGATTCAATGACACTAAGAACTTATCATTCGGGAAAAACTCTGCATCTTTGGGATACTCTCCACCCACCGGCAGACAGAATTTCTGTGTCAGCAAACCGGTCTTAATATCAACCTTATAAACTACAACGGAATTATCACCCGCATTGGATGACAATAAATAGTTATAATCCGCCGAGAAACTCAGCGCGCTTGCCGCATTGGTACTGCCCTTTTCGGGTTTCACAGTTAATACGGTCTGAATTTTCTCAAATACAGGCACACCTTTTTTATCTTCATACGTATAGACATCAATGGTACAGCTCCACTCATGCACAACATAAATGAAACAGCCGTCCTTGGAAATCTTAATATGTCTGGGCTCTGAATTGATTTCACAATGCACAATATCTGCAAGTTCCACCTTCCCCCATTCGTGATTGAGACGATACACCTTCACATGATCCATGCCGGAATCTGCTACCAGCAGATATTTGTTATCATGAGTCATGCGGGCACAGTTGATATGCGGTCTTGAGTTTCTCTCAGCGATACTACCCAGACCTTTATGGAACACTTCATCGGTAATCTCACCGATGGAACCATCCTCGTGAAGATTCAGAACCGTAAGCTTGCCATCATGATAACCTGCCACAAAAAGGTACTTGTCCTCATAATCCGTGGACACATAGCAGCCTCTCATACCATTAATCGGCGCAAAATTAATCAGCTCTAAATTACCATCCGCCAAAATGTTATAAGCTTCCACGCCAAAATCTGTTATGGAATACAAATATTTACAGTTATGGGATACGGTCAGATAAGATGAATTGGTTATCTCGACCTTACTTTTCTCCTTAAAACGGCCTTTCTCCATATCTACATCATATATTTTAATACCATGACTGTCTCCCTGTGTGTAGGTCGACACATATGCCACATATTTTGCTTCTTCCTTCACCTGAACCTTTGCCATGTAAAAAGCCTCCTTTTACCGTAACATTTCTTACTCAAATATAGCATAATCCGCATATTTTTGAAATAGTTTTTTCACAATTATTGACATTCCTTTTATTTCTCGATATGATTAATCTAATTTGTGTAAATGGCTTTACTTTAGATAAAGGAAGGAACTGCAAGAATGAAAGATGCACTTGTAAATTTGGAGCATATTACGAAATCATACGACGGCCAAATGATTCTGGACGATTTGAACCTTTATATTAAGGAAAATGAGTTTCTGACGCTCCTGGGCCCCAGCGGTTGTGGTAAGACTACCACCCTGCGCATTTTAGGCGGTTTTGAGAAACCTGACAAGGGTCAGGTTATTTTTGAGGGCAAGGATATTACCACCCTCCCTCCCAATAAGCGTAATCTGAACACCGTGTTTCAGAAATACGCCCTTTTTACCCATATGGATATTGCAGAAAATATCGCTTTTGGACTGAAAATCAAAAACAAATCCAAAGCATATATCGACGATAAAATCAAGTATGCTCTGAAGCTGGTTAATCTGGACGGTTATGAGCATCGTATGGTTGACTCTTTAAGCGGCGGTCAGCAACAGCGAATTGCCATCGCCCGAGCGATTGTAAATGAGCCCAAGCTGCTTCTTTTGGACGAGCCCCTTGGCGCTTTGGACTTAAAGCTTCGTCAGGACATGCAGTATGAACTGATTCGTCTGAAAAACGAGCTCGGCATTACCTTTATATATGTAACGCACGATCAGGAAGAAGCTCTGACCATGTCTGATACCATCGTAGTTATGAACCAGGGCTACATCCAGCAGATTGGTACTCCCGAGCGTATTTACAATGAGCCCGAGAATGCATTCGTCGCTGACTTCATCGGTGATAGTAATATTATTGACGCTACTATGGTTCAGGATCGCGTGGTTGAGATTCTTGGTGCCCGCTTCGCTTGCGTAGATGAAGGTTTTGGTGAGAACACTCCTGTTGACGTAGTAATTCGTCCTGAGGACGTAGAGCTTGTTGCTCCCGAAGAAGGAATTATTCAGGGCGTAGTCTCCCACCTTATTTTCAAGGGTGTACATTATGAGATGGAGGTTATGGCCAACGGTTTTGAATGGCTGGTTCAATCCACCCGCATGCAACCTGTTGGCACCAAAGTCGGCATTAAAGTAGATCCCTTTAATATTCAGATTATGAATAAGCCCGCATCTGAGGACGAGGAGGCCGTAGGTGTAAATGAATAGAAAATTATTATCCATTCCCTATTTGTTCTGGTCAGCCCTTTTTATCGTAATTCCTCTTTGCATGGTGTTTTATTACGGACTGACAGACAAATCCGGTGCTTTCACAATGGACAATATCATGGCCATTGCCACTCCAGAACATTCCAAAGCTCTTTGGGAGGCAGTAAAATTGTCCATCATCAGTACCATTATCTGTCTGATTCTGGCGTACCCTCTTGCCATGCTCCTAAGCAACATGAACGCCCGTCAGGATACCTTTATTGTACTGATATTCGTTCTTCCCATGTGGATGAACTTCCTGCTTCGCACCATTGCATGGCAGTCTCTTTTGGAGAAAACCGGTGTAATCAATGGCATTTTAGGATTTTTCAATCTACCCCGACTTGATATTATTAACACCCCGGGAGCGATCGTTTTAGGTATGGTTTATAATTTCCTGCCTTTTATGATTCTGCCTATTTATAATGTACTGGTTAAAATTGACAGAAACGTTATTAACGCCGCTCGTGACCTTGGCGCGAATTCCTTACAGACTTTTACCAAGATTATGTTACCCTTAAGCCTTCCCGGCATTATCAGCGGAATTACCATGGTATTTGTACCGGCTCTCACCACCTTTGTTATCTCACGTATTTTAGGTGGCGGCAAGATTCTGCTGATTGGTAATATTATCGAGGAAGAATTTACGAAGACCGGCAACTGGAACTTAGGAAGTGGTCTGTCTATCGTCTTGATGCTCTTTATTATCCTTAATATGGTCATCACGGCGGTTACTGACAAAGACGGGGAGGTAAATGCCCTGTGAATAAAGTATATAGCGGATTACAAAAAATTTATATTGCACTTATCTTCATCTTCCTGTATGCTCCTATTGCAACATTGATTGTACTCTCCTTCAATGCCAGCAAAACAAGAGCAAAATGGGGTGGATTTAGCTTAAAATGGTATATCGCACTCTTCCAAAACGAAGAGATTATGCAAGCACTGTGGAATACCTTGGCGATTGCTTTTTTGTCGGCGCTGATTGCCACAGTTATCGGCACCATCGCCTGCATCTCTATGCAGAGCATGAAAAAACGCACGCGCTCCTTTATTATGGGCGTCACCAATATTCCAATGCTGAATGCGGATATCGTAACCGGTATCTCCTTCATGCTATTGTTTATCAGCCTTGGTGTGCGGTTCGGTTTTGGGACGATTTTGCTCTCCCACATAACCTTTAACATTCCTTATGTCATTTTAAGTGTCATGCCCCGAATGAAACAACTTAATCCAAGCACTTATGAGGCAGCCCTTGACCTTGGCGCATCTAATTTGCAGGCGTTCTTTAAGGTTGTTTTCCCGGATATCCTGCCGGGTATCTTCTCAGGATTTTTGATGGCATTTACCATGTCACTGGATGATTTTATCATCACACACTTTACCAAAGGCCCCGGTATTGACACACTCTCCACAGAGCTTTATACCGAAGTCAAAAAAGGAATCAAACCGGAAATGTATGCATTGTCCACAATCATATTTGTAACGGTTCTGATATTATTACTTCTGGTGAATTACACACCGAAGTCTAGGAGGAAATCATGAAAAATTTATCTGCAAAAAAAATGCTGGCACTTGCTTTGTGCGGCGCAATGGCTTTGACAGGTCTTACCGGCTGCGGAGGTTCCGGTGAATCTGCATCCGACTCCGGTAATAAGAACCAATTGTACGTTTACAACTGGGGTGAATACATTGATCCCGAAACCATCGATTTATTCGAGGAAGAAACCGGTATTACTGTTATTTATGACGAATATGACACCAACGAGACCATGTATCCCAAGGTTGCTGCAGGTGCATATTCCTACGATGTAATCTGTCCCTCTGATTACATGGTTCAGAAAATGATTGATAATGATTTACTGCAGGAGCTCAACTGGGACAATATCCCCAATGCTAAAGCAAACATTGGCCAACAGTACTATGATTCTGCCAATGAATTTGATCCCGGCAACAAATATTGTGTGCCTTACTGTTGGGGAACCGTTGGTATTCTCTACAACAAGACCATGGTAGACGACCCTGTGACCAGTTGGTCCATTCTTTGGAATGAAAAGTATACTGACAATATCCTTATGCAGGATTCCGTTCGTGATGCTTTCATGGTAGCCCTCAAGATGAACGGCTACTCCATGAATACCATGGACACTGCTGAAATCGAGAAAGCTGCAGCGGATCTCACCGCACAGCGTCCCATGGTTCAGGCATATGTCATTGACGAAGTTCGTGACAAGATGATTGCCGGTGAAGCAGCTCTGGGTGTTATCTACTCTGGTGAGGCAATCTACACCCAGCGTGAGAATCCTGATCTTGAGTACGTTATCCCCGAGGAGGGCTCCAATGTATGGATTGACGGCTGGGTAATTCCCAAGAATGCTCAGAATGTTGAGAATGCCGAGAAATTCATTAATTTCATGTGCCGTCCTGAGATTGCACTGATGAACTTCGACTTCATCACCTACTCCACTCCTAACGATGCAGCAAGAGAACTCATCGAGGACGAGGCCATCAAAAACTCTGAAATCGCATTCCCTGATCTGACCCAGTACAACAATCTGGAGACCTTCCATTATCTGGGCGAAGAAGGCGACGAGATGTACAATGAATATTGGAAGCAGGTTCGTTCCCAGTAAATCTAAACATAAAAAAGGTGTCCATGTGGGCACCTTTTCTTATGTTCAGCTATACTGCTATAAACGGAAACAAGAACCTCTTTAGGGCGTAAAAATGCATTTAGCACTTCTTACGCCCCAAAACCTCATGAATTCTTATTAAATTCCTTAATTCCTGCAACCACAGTCATTATCATAATCAGTATAATTGTAGTTATTTCTCAAGGAAGGCATAGGACCATCACATGCCTCTCTTGCATCTCTGACAGCCTCCTTAGCCTCGCGTACAGCCTCTATTGCCTCGCGCTTTGCTTCCTTGGCTTCCCATACAGCCTTAACTGCTCTGCGCTCCTCAGCCTCACAATCAGACTGATTATTGCAACCACAGTCATGATGGTGGTTACATTCACAGTCATGCTTGTGACAGTGGTCATGATGGTGACAATCACAGTCATGCTTGTGGCAGTGGTCATGATGGTGGCAATCCTCATGAGCTCCACCAGCATTTCCGCAACAACAGTTGTTCCCGGTGGAACCACCGCTCACACAACCATTCCCTTTACCGCAACAACACAGCAACAACAAAATAATCCAGCAATTCATTTCTTTATACCTACATAAAATGATTTACTTTATTCTATTCTGAAATTGCAATTTGTTGCCTGTCCGTTACTTTTTCACCAATTCTTTGCGTACACGGCGATACATTTCCTCCTCGCCTTCTTCCGCAAGTATTTTAAGCATTCGTCCCAATACCTCTGCCGTATACTCATGCATGGTCTTTGGATTCACACTTTTCAAGAAATATTCATAGGCATCCCTTTGGGTGTAATTTTTACCCTTATAGACCTTACAGGCCGCAATACGGTCCATAATCATCTCCGCAATATACTTATCAGGCATAGGCATGGGAACAAGCTCTCCGGGTGCAGCCTTTTTGCTATAATCCATCCAATATTCATAATGATGCTTATTGCGGCCTTTATGGTGTAGCCATGCAGATGAATATCCCAACACCTCTCGTTCTGCATCATTGGGGCTTCTGGTTCCCTGATAGTACCTGGCTCCAACCCAAAACTCCGAAAGACTGTACTTGGACATATCATGCCAAATCCCCTGCCTGTAAAGCCCTACTTTAAAACATCCTTGCGCCACCAGATATTTATGGTATGTGATTGTTTTAAAATGCTTCCATACACTTCCCATAACCGGTCTCCATTTCCGTTTCGATTATTTCATATTCTTTTGTATTAACTTACTTAAAACATTGTCCTATCCGAATAATCTTCTGCGCCGGCAGCTGCTTTTTTCCTGCTCTTATGAGACTTGGTATTATTCTTTGCATATTCCTCATCCGGCACACTGATATATACCGCACAACTTCTTGCCGGAATCTGAATCTCCGTGGTAACCTTAGCATCATCTGTTTTTCCGTCTTCACCGGATACTGCTTTATCACCTGTAGCTTTTGTAACCAGTCCCGCTTCCTTATCTGTACAGTATTTCAGCTCCCATTTCAACCCCTTAGGAAGCTTGGGCATGGCAAGCCTGCCGCTTTCCCAATACATATTCATGGCCAAATACAGGAACGCATCTTCCACACCTCTGCTAAGCCTTGTATACTTACCACAGTACATAATGCCAATCTGCCGATTATAACTGTCCATTCTGGCTCTCCACGCACTCTCGCCGTGATAGGACAAGTCCGGATAGCCACAGGAAATATAGTCCATAATCTTCAACTCATCCTCTGGTCTTAAAATAGGATGCGACTTTCTAAGCGCCATCATTTCTTTCCAGAAAGCATATATTTCCGCATTCTTGTTCAAATCATTCCAATCCAGCCAGGTAACTGCATTGTCCTGACAATAAGGATTATTATTACCCTTCTGGGAATTACCAAACTCATCTCCCATAAAAATCAAAGGAGTTGACTGGGTAAATGCAAGCATTGTCATAGCATTTTTAATCTGCTTTAAACGAAGAGTCTGTACTCTCTTGCGCCTGCTGGGTCCTTCTTCTCCGCAATTCCAGCTGTAATTAAAGTCATTTCCATCCCGATTATCTTCACCATTTGCCTCATTGTGCTTCCGATCATAAGACACCATATCCATCATGGTAAATCCATAATAGTTATTCATATAATGAATTCTGCCTGTTTTGAAGGGAATCTGCCGCATCTCCGACAAGACCTTGGCCAGCATCCCCTCGTCCCCCTTCAAAAATCTTCTCATGGTGTAAAGATAATCATCTGTATAAACAGCCAAGTTACGCTTTATGGGCTCTCCACGGTCATAAATTTTATCCGTGTCAAAATAGTAATACCAAAGCTTAGTATCCGCTAACATCTCGTCCGATGCAATCAAATCAATAGGAAGATTCTCTCCCATCAGATGAAATCCGTCTACATGATACTCCAGCACCCAGAATTTCAAAATTTCAGTAATCTCAAGATTTTTCACAGTCTTCGGAAAATAAAACTGCATGACAACCTCCATGCCTTCCTTATGGAAAGCACGAATCATCTCTTTAAATTCCGTGCAGGCATCCTCACTCATTGCATAAGCAGCCTTAGGTGCATAGTAATATCCATGCTTGTATCCCCAATAATTACATTTCTTGGGACAAAGCAAATCAAGTTCCTTCTGTATTACATCATTATCCTCATTTTGACCAGCCATAAGCGCCGGACTCTGGGCACTCAACATGGCTTTACGCTCTGCTCCCGTGGGGATTTCAGCAAATTCATACGCAGGTTGCAACTCCACCGTCGTAATGCCGGTCTCTTTCAAGTAGGTCAGTTTCTCTGCCATACCGGCAAAAGTTCCTCTATTTACCACCTTGGAGGAAACATGTTGTGTAAAACCTCTCACGTGAGCACAATAGATTACACAGTCCTCATACGCAAGTCTCGGACGTTTATCACCCTGCCAATCAAAGGAATTCGTAGTCACCACCGCGCGCCAATCCTGGTTTTTGCGTTCTTTGCCAAATTTAAACTGTCCGGCAAATCCTCTCGCATACCTGTCAGGCACAATCTCATTTCCCTCATAAAACTGATAAGAAATACGATTTGCATCTACGCCTTCTATATATTTGCAATATACATTACCAATTCTGTCATCTGCCGTAAAAGGCACTTTCGCAATTTTTCTGCCAGTTTGTCTGTCAAAAAGCAGAACTCCACAGTCCTCTCTCTTAGAAACAAAGGAAAAACGCACTGCGCTACTCTCTATATGGGCTCCCAAAGGATATGGTTTTAAGCTGTTCGTCATAGATGTACTCATCCCGGCCTCCTAAATTTCATATAAAATAATTATATAGTATTGCGCAAAAAATCACAAGCCATTATAATTGAGTTATCCAAAATACTTGCAAGGAGCATGAAAGGAGATTGCTATGGCAAATCAAAAAGATTACGAAGATGAAGAAATGACTGTAGAATTGGAGCTCGAGGACGGAAGCCTTGTAAACTGCGCAGTTATCACTATCCTCACCGTTGAGAAAAAGGACTATATTGTACTGCTTCCCTTGAACGAAGAAGGCGAGAACGAGGACGGAGAAGTTTGGTTCTACGGCTACAGCGAGAATCCCGACGACCCTAACGAGGAGCCCGAGCTTAGCTATATCGCAGACGATGCTGAATATGAGAAGGTTGCAGATGCTTTTGACGAGTATCTCGACAACTGCGAATTCGACGAAATCGTTGAAGAATAAACTTTTAAACTGTTCCAAATTGGGAGTTTCTTTGCTTTATAACAGGCAGGGAAACTCCTTTTTTCTACTGCAGCTGATGGTTCTTTTGTATCAAATCCTTTATCGGATTCAAAAACCGACTCATAACCTTAGGGCGTTCTTTACTGCCTGTCACACAGAGAAGCTCCAAACGTTTCTTTGCTCTGGTCATACCCACATAGAAGATGCGGCGTTCCTCTTCCACAGTCTCTTTATCCGGCATATTGCCATGGGGATAGATTTTCTCATTACAATCAGGAATAACCACCCTGTCAAATTCAAGCCCCTTGGAAACATGAACTGTCATTAGATGTATGTGCGGCTCCGCTTCATTACTTGACATTTTACCTTTGTACCTCTTTCGTCCTATGCTTTCATTAAACTTCTGTTGCGACGCTCTCTGGGCACTCATCCATTCATCCAGATTACAATATTCCTTGGCCTCCTGTTTCAAAAAGTCTAACAACTCCAACCATTCCTCTAACTGTTCCAGCGACTTCGCCTTCTCTCGAAGATATTTTTCATATCCCACCGCCTTACACAGATAAGTAATCGCAGGCCCCGGAGATAATCTTTTCAGAGCTGTCAGCTGCTGATAAAGTGCATCAATCTCCTGCATGGCACCAATATCCGTAGAACGCCCCCTTTGGGCATAATTCACTCGGAGCTTCATCAAATCTACCGGATTCATTTCACCCACAGCCTCTCTGTCCAGATAGCGCACCGGACGATTCATTATCCGTAAGAAAAGCTCTCTGCTTTGTTCTCCTTTTGCAAAGCGAAGATATGCCATAATATCCTTGGCAATAAAATGATCATAGGGATTACCGGTCTGCCCTCGCATTGCAAAGGGTATATCCGCTCTGGTAAGAACAGACGCAAGTCGCTGCATCTGTGTATTGGTACGAAAGAGTACGGCACAGGTCTCTCCGGAAGAAACTGCCATAGTCTCCATCTCAGACTCATCGTATTGTCTCTCTCGGGCTGCCTTTTCAAATTGCTTCAACTCTTCTTTGAGCCATTCCAATTCCTCCGAAATTCCTTGAAAAATCCGGATTTCCACACTATTCTTAACCTCAGCTTTTGCTCCGGCCGCATAACTCTCCTTAGCAAACCGGTCTTTATTCTCGGCAATCACTTTTCCGGATAAAGACACAATTTCCGAAGTACTCCGGTAATTAGCATTTAATATTATCTGTTCTGCCCCAAATTCCTCTGCAAAGCGCTTCAAACAAGCAGGTTTAGACCCCCGAAAACCATAAATTGCCTGGTCATCATCTCCCACCACGAACACATTCCTATGCTGCTCCCCCAGAAGTTTTATCAACTCATATTGAGAAAAATTAGTATCCTGAAATTCATCTACCAAAATATATTGAAATCGTTCCTGCCAGTACTTAAGACACTCCTTATCCCTTAATAATAATTCTCTGCATTCATATACCATATCATCAAAGTCCAAACCGCCCTGCCCTCGCATACGTTTACGAAACTCCTCAAAAACAGCTTTAAAATCATTTTTCCAGCCTTCAGAAAGCTTCTGAACCGCAGCCTCCTCATCTCCGGTATTTTTGTAAAATCCTATGGCACTCAAGCAATTATCTGCCTCTTCCTTTAAAGTATCCATGTCTACATAGTTTTCTCTACGAGACAATACTTCTTTTAAAATGGTTAACAGTATACTCTTTTTCTGCGACTGGGAAAATAATTGATTCTTAGAACCGAAATAATTGGATTCACGTAAGATGTGATAGAAAACAGAATGAAACGTGCCAAAATTTACTGCAAGATATTCTCCGGCTTCTTTGATAAAACGATTCTGCATAGAAAGGGCTGCATCCTTAGTAAAGGTTACTACTAATATATTTTCCGGGGGAATTTGACGTTCTCTGATTAGATATAGAATACGATTGACTATGACGGTAGTTTTGCCGGAGCCGGGCCCTGCCAAGACAAGCATAGGGCCCTCTCCGTGCATCACAGCCTGAAGCTGCGAAGAATTCATTTGATTTTTAGGCATTCTCTAACAGTGCAATGCCCTTTCTGATACGATTCAGACTTTCCTCCTTGCCCAGCACTTCCATAATCTCGGTAGCGCCTGCAGGAGTCATCTGCTTACCGGAGACAGCGGTACGGATGGGCCACATTACATAGCCATTCTTTACCCCCTTCTCCTCTACATATTTTGCAAGAGTTGCATACAGCCCGTCATTACTGTAGTCCTCCTGCGCCTCCAGAACCGGAAGCAAATCCTTAAGAACCTCAAGGGAAGTCTCAGAATTGGTCTTCATCTTCTTATGAGTATACATCTCAACACTATACTCAGGCATCTCCTCAAAGAAATCAATATGAGAAGCAATATCAGGGAATACCTCAATACGGGTCTTCACCATATTGGCAATCTTCTTAAGATCGAAATCCTTCTTAAGAACCTCCTTCAAGTAAGGCTCTGCCATTTCATAAAATACATCAAAGTCCATTGCCTTAATGTACTCACCGTTCATCCAGCGAAGCTTTACAATATCAAATACTGCAGGAGACTTGCTGATACGATGATAATCAAAATCCTTGATAAGCTCGTCTAAGGTAAAAATCTCACGATTGTCCTCAGGACTCCAACCCAAAAGTGCAATATAGTTTACAATAGCCTCCGTCACAAAGCCCTGCTCAATCAGATCCTCAAAGGAGGAATGACCGCTTCTCTTAGACAGCTTCTTATGATTCTCATCAGTGATCAAAGGCAGATGAATATACACAGGACTCTCCCAGCCAAATGCATCATAAAGTCTCTGATACTTAGGGGAGGAAGAAAGATACTCATTTCCTCTTACCACATGAGTAATATTCATGGTATGGTCGTCTACTACATTTGCAAAATTATAAGTGGGATAACCATCTGTCTTCATAAGAATCATGTCATCCAGCTCTGCGTTTTCCACAGTGATGTCGCCATAAAGCTCATCGCGGAAGGTTGTAGTACCCTCATTAGGAATGTTCTGACGAATTACAAAAGGCTTGCCTGCTGCAAGATTCGCCTCAACCTCTTCCTTGGAAAGAGACAGACAGTGCTTATCGTAGATGCTGATTTCCTTGCCCTCTACAACCTCAGTCTTAAGGGAAGCCAGACGCTCCTTGTCACAGAAACAATAATAAGCTTCGCCCTTCTCAACAAGTTCCTTGGCATATTTCATGTAAATGCCGGTCTTCATACGCTCACTCTGAACATAGGGACCTACACCGCCATCTTTATCAGGACCTTCATCATGAATCAGTCCGGTTTTCTCCAAAGTGCGGTAAATGATCTCTGTAGCGCCTTCTACAAAACGCTCCTGGTCAGTGTCCTCAATACGAAGCATAAAGTCACCGCCCTCATGCTTTGCAATCAAAAACTCATATAATGCAGAACGCAGGTTGCCCACGTGCATACGTCCTGTGGGGCTGGGTGCGTATCTGGTTCTGATCTTTGTCATTTCTTCCTCCATTCCGAAGCGCTCACGAAATCTTCACGCCTCCATTTACTAACTTTTTCTATTTTATCTTCTTTTTAAAGAATGTGCAATGTTTATTTTCTCCCTTTTTTGAAAACTGCAATCATATATATCGCCTGATAAAGTATACTGATTAAAAAGAAGGGAACCAATATATAGTTCGCCCAACCATCACTCCCTATTGCAGTCCAACCATATACCGTCTCTCCTATTTGATTGCCCAGAAAATCTGTAGGTGTATAACCGTTAACTGCCAAATCTACATAATACAAAATACCAAACATTTCCAAACTAATAAACAGACACAAAAAATACAGCGCCACAGCTCCGCCAAATTTCAAATTATCCTTTTTACGCAGATAAAACAAATATATCAGCTGATAACCTATTGCCACGATAAAAATATACATTGTGATATCTGCCCATAATTGTGCCGTCACATACGGTACCGCAAATAAAATAACAGAATACATAATAAAGGACAAAAGGAAAAACAAATAATATAAACTCTTCTTTTTCATATACATTACCCTCCCCCATAAAGTATTCTGTCAATCGGCCTAATCCTCTTTCTCACAGGGAAGCTCCTTTGCTGCCGCAGCCTTAAATTTCGCTACTTCCTTGGTTGCCTGAGGAATTGCTATATTGGTTCCGGCTCCAGCCACACAACCGCCGGGGCAAGCCATCCCCTCAATCAGACATCCATTCATCTTACCGGCTTTGGCAAGCAGCAGAATCTTCTTACATTCCGCAAGACTCTCTGCATGTTCTATATGTACCTCCGTGCCCGGATAATTTACTTTAATATAATCCTCAATGGCAGAAGCCACACCACCTGCTACACCATAACCTCTTCCGGCACCGGTAGCATCCTCCATGGCATCCATGGCCTTAATTTCTTCTAAGAAAATACCTTTCGCCTCGAACATACCCGTAAGCTCTTCAAAGGTAATAACAAAATCCACATCCGAACGCACCGTTCTTCGACTGGCCTCCAGTTTTTTGGACGCACAAGGACCAATAAACACCACGGAAGCATCCGGATGCTTCTCTTTAATAATACGGGCCGTGGCTACCATAGGAGTCAATTCATTACTGATTTTATCAATGGTCTCAGGGAACAGATGCTTAGCCATCACGGACCACGAAGGACAACATGAGGTTAAAGCAAAGGACTGATTACCACTGGCAACCTCTTTCACATAATGCTCCGCCTCCGCCATACAACCCAAATCTGCACCAAGTGCCGTTTCATATACATCTGCAAATCCAAGCTCCTTAAGAGCTGTTTTGAACATCTCGGGAGTCACCTTAGGACCAAACTGCCCTACAAAAGCAGGAGCCACCTGTGCAATAATTTTACGACCAGACTGCATGGCACGAATCAACTGGAAAATCTGTGATTTATCGGCTATCGCGCCAAAAGGACAACTTACCATACACATGCCACAAGAAACACACATGTCGTTATCAATAACAGCTCTGCCAAGTCTGTCCGACTTAATCGCACCAATACCACAGGCATGCTTACAAGGACGTTCTTTGTGACAGATGGCATCATAAGGACAAACATCCTTACATTTTCCACACTTGATACATTTCTCCTGATCTATGACAGACTTGCCATTTACCATGGAAATTGCCCCTCTGGGACATACTGCCTGACAGGGATGTGCCACACACCCCATACAGGAGTTAGTAATTTCATAAACATTCTCAGGACAGGCATTGCAAGCTGAAGGAATTACCTGCATCAAAGGAGGCTCATAATATTTCTCATCAATATTGCTCTCCTCTAACCCTTCTGTCAGATGTCCGGGCCTTTCACGATTCTCCGGACGCAAACTCATACCCATGGCAAGTCGAATGCGCTCTCTGATAATCGCACGATCCCTATAAACACTCTCATGGTACATGGACTGTTCATAATCTACCATTTTGTAAGGAAGTGCTTCCATATCATCCTTTAAGTTCGTGGAATGATATGCAAGATTGGCAACCTCCTTAAAAACCTTTCTGCGACTCTGTCTGACAGGTGTGTCAATTCCTCTCATGCTGCTCATAGGCTTCTCCTCCGAATACTCTGTTAACCGCGTACCTGACCGTTACCCTCTACAGTATACTTATAAGAAGTAAGTTCTCTCAGTCCCATGGGGCCTCTTGCATGAAGCTTCTGGGTGCTGATACCAATCTCTGCACCAAAACCAAACTCAAAACCATCCGTAAATCTGGTAGATGCATTTACATACACACATGCTGCATCCACTTCGTTCAAAAACTGCTCTGCCACTTTTGCGTCCGCAGTCACAATACACTCAGAATGCTTGGTATTATATTTATTAATATGAGCAATCGCCTCATCCACACTGCCTACAGTCTTCATGGACAGAATATAATCCAGATACTCTGTGCCGTAATCCTCCTCTGTAGCAGGTACACATTCCGGCAAGATTGCACAAATTGCCTCATCACCACGCATCTCCACATTCTTTTCACGAAGCTTTTCAGCCAGCTTGGGCAAAAATGCTTCCTTAATATCCTCATGCACTACAAGACTCTCACAGGCATTGCACACACCAATACGCTGAGTCTTGGCATTGTAAATAATCTCCATTGCCATGTCCAGGTCAGCTGCCTTATCCACATACACATGACAGTTGCCTGTTCCGGTTTCGATAACAGGAATGGTGCTATTCTCCACCACACTACGAATCAGACCTGCCCCACCTCTGGGAATCAAAACATCAACGTAACTGTTCAGCTTCATAAAGGCAGCAGTTACCGCACGGTCTGTGTCCTCAATAAGCTGAACTGCATCTTCGGTCATCCCGCAAGCCTTAAGAGCCTCTCTTAATACCTTAGCGATAGCAATATTAGAATGAATGGCGTCTCTGCCACCCTTCAAGATAACTGCATTACCGGTCTTAAAGCAAAGACCGAAGGCATCCGCAGTTACATTAGGACGGGACTCATAAATAATACCGATTACGCCCAAGGGTACACGTCTCTTCTCAATATGTAAACCATTGGGTCTGTCAAAACTTTCAAGCACCTCACCGATACAGTCAGGAAGCTCTACAATCTGCAAAAGTCCCTCCGCCATACCGGCAATACGTTCAGAAGTAAGTCTCAGTCTGTCCACAAGTCCCGGATGCATACCAGCCGCTTCACCGACTGCAATATCCTTTGCATTGGCAGCCAGAAGCTCATCTTCACGCTCTACCAACAGGGCAGCAGCCTTTTTCAATACATTATTTTTCTGTTCGGTAGTAGCCTTCTGAAGCTCATACTTGGCAACAGCGGCCTTCTGACCCATTACATTCAAATCTGTCATTTTATCTTCCTCCTAACAATTTAATTTTAAAAATCATAATCGGATAAGATTCATAAATAAAAGCTTTTTTATCCTAATTTTTATATTGATTACATCTAATTATTATTTGATTTGTTGTTTTTCTCGGATAAAAACTTCTCATATTACAACTCTTATCCTACCACGTACGCAAAAGTATTAGATGTTTCCCCAAAAAACGTAAACTTGTAGGATAAAATGTTGAAAAAAAATGTTTTTATCCTATCTCTAACAAATAACTAGTCATCCACCCGCATCTACACACATATCACTTGATAAGGCTTCACATCATGCTCATCACAGGGTACTTCTTCCACCATCTGACACTTGTGTCCGATGCCAATGGTCCGAAGCTGCAACTCCGGCTTATCCTCTAAGAATCTGTCATAGAAGCCCTTGCCATAACCCATGCGGTTCCGCAACATATCAAAGGCAACGCCGGGCATCAACATCAATGTCCTGACAGCCTTGTCAGCTTCATAAACATATCTTTCAGAATCACCCTTAGGTTCTCTGATGCCTTTATAACCAACCTGAAGTTCAGACAAATTATGAACCCTGTAAAAATGCATCTCATCCCCCTCAATCTTGGGAAGATATAATGCCTTACCATTGCGAAGGGTCTCCGCCAAAATTTCATCTGTGTTGATTTCACTGCCATATCCGGCAAAACCAATCACTACATCAGACAAATAATACCATTGATGGCCTAAGATACGCTCGGTAATCAGAAAAGCCGCACGCTTCTGAGCCTCTTCGGACAGTTCATCCCGAAGTTGCAAAACCTGCCTGCGTATGATTTTCTTGGCACTCATGTCACATTTTCCTTGAGAATCCTTCTCAGTCCTATTTATTTCCATACTTTTCACCCAGATTTTCCTTGGTGCCGTCTTCATTTTGAATGGTAATACTGTTGAGCTGAGCTCTTAAATTTCCCTTCACATTCTCCACATATTCCTTGCGAAGCTGTGCCTGCTCAGCCTTTTCTTCCTCTGTCAGACCTTCTGCCTTAGACTTATGATAAAGCTCATTAATACGCTTAATGCGTTCTTCCATCGTCATATCTTTTACCTCATACTATTAATATATAAAAACCAACTAATATCTTTCATCAGTCCTTATGTAAATGCTCTACAAAGCTGGGCAAATCAAAGCCTTCGTCCTTATGAGCCACAAAGAGAGTTCCCTTGTTCTCTCCTGCTAAAATCTCGTGGAGCACACCAATGTCCTTACTATTTGCAATAATCATATCCACATTGGAACTTGTAGCAATCTTAGCCGCAATCATCTTGGTATTCATACCGCCGGTGCCCACACTGCTACCGGTGCTGCCCTTGCCCATATTCATGTATTCCTCGGTAAGCTCATCCACCTGCTCAATAAACTTAGCATCGGGATTCTTGCGGGGATCATCCGTATAAAGTCCATCAATATCAGACAACAAAATCAACAAGTCTGCATCCACAAGCGCCGCTACAATGGCGGACAAAGTATCGTTGTCACCAATCTCAATCTCATAAGTAGCAACCGTGTCATTTTCATTAACAACAGGGATAGCACCAAGCTTCAGAAGCTCTCTGAAGGTATTGTGGGCATTGTAACGGTTCAAGCTGTCCACAATCGTATTCTTAGTCATCAGAATCTGTGCTGCCACCTGATTGTACTCTGCAAAAAGCTTCTGATACACAGTCATCAGACGCGCCTGACCTACCGCAGAGCAAGCCTGCTTAATTGCAAGTGCCTCTGCATCTGTATGTGCCTGAATATCCTTCAAATTCACGGCCTGGCGTCCTGCGGCAATCGCACCGGAAGTCACCAGCACCACATCCTTGCCCTGATTACGAATATCACAAAGCTCACGCACAAGCTTCTCCATGCGGATATAATCCATATCTCCGGTCTCCGGATGCTGCAATGATGAGGAACCGATTTTTACTACAATTCTCTTTTTATCTTTGATAAGCTCTCTTAACTGACTCATTCCTTTAGTTTTCTCCTGTTTCTTCTATGTCTTTATCCTCAGATGTCTCATTCTCAACCGGTAATGTTGCTTTGCTTTTTAACAAATACCAAAATCCACCAAATCCGATGAGAACCATGAAAATCGAAATGAACTGGGACGTGGACAAAATACCGATTTCACCACGATAATCGTTTCGCAAAAATTCCACGCCAAAACGTCCGATACTATACAGTATCATATACAAAAATCCTACCGTTCCGGGATGTTTACGATTCTTGGCATAACGCATTAATGCAAAAGCAATCACAAACATACCTGCCGCTGAAATCAGCTGGGTTGGAATCATCTTGACATGATTGGGGGCATAGTCGGAATTGGTAAATGCAATTCCAATACAGGAATCCGTTTCCCGTCCATAACAACAACCTGCCAGAAAACACCCCAGACGCCCGAAGCCCTGTGCAATGGCAACAGAAGGCATCACCACATCAAAGTACTCCCAAAACGGCAATTTACGAATACGGCACCAGCTAAGGCCGGCTATCACACCAAGAATAATTCCGCCATAAACTACAAAACCGCTGGAACTCAAAATACTCCATGGATTCTTAATAAAATCCTTCCACTCTACAATACAAAACAACAGCTTTGCGCCCACAAACCCCATGATTGCGCAGACCAACGTAAGATTGTACATTTCATCACCGCTTAATCCCCGGTTTTTAGCCCTTTTCTCACCTACAAACAAAGCTGTCAAAATTCCAATAGCAATCATCAGACCGTACCCATGAATGGTGAACGACCCGATAGTCAAAATATCATTATACATAAAACATCCTCATTTCTAATTCAAAACCTTCATTATCTCAAACACTCCGGCGATTATTCGACCCGGTCCGCTATGCCTGCTCCTGTATGGGCGCAGTCTCAGCAGCAATTTTCTCTGCCACCCGCAAACCGTCCATAGCCGCAGAAGTAATTCCCCCTGCATAACCGGCGCCTTCTCCACAGGGATAAATCCCTCTCACAGCAGATTGAAGTGTCTCATCACGATGAATACGAAGAGGAGAAGAAGTTCTGCTCTCCACACCTGATAATATCGCATCCGAACGATTAAATCCGGCAATCTGTCTGCCAAAGGCCTCCATGCCCTGTACAAACGCCTGATTGCATTCTTCCGGCAGAATCTGACTTACATCGGCCCATGCACACAAACCTTTATTGGCAGGAATAATCCCATAGCTTGCATTATCCCCCAAAAAGCAGCCTGTGTCAACCTCTACAGCTTGTTCTAGCTCATCCTGTTTTTTCCTTTGTTCCACACAAGCTTTAAACACACCGTATTTTTGCATGGGAATTTTCCCCTCTGCCAGATCATATGCCCGCTCTTCCAGCTTTCTTTGGAATTCCACACCTGCAAGGGGATGCTCTGAGCCGAAATCTTTGGGAGTCACAGCCACAATTACTGCAGAATTGGCATTTTGTCCGTTTCGCCCGCTATAACTCATACCATTAACTGCAAGCCTTTTTTCTTCAGAAGACGCATTTACCACATAACCTCCGGGACACATACAAAAAGAATACACACCCCTGCCATTATCTGCCTGTGCAACCACCTTATATGGAGCCGCTCCAAAATCGCCTGCGTCAGCCATTCCGTACTGGCTCTCATTTATCATCTCCTGAGGATGCTCCACTCGAAGCCCTACCGCAAAGGATTTGGCCTCCATGGGAATCTCTTTTTCATAGAGCATTGCAAAAGTATCTCTGGCACTATGTCCTGTGGCAAGCACCAGCATGTCGCAAGCCATGTACTCCTCTTCATTAATCCATATGCCCTTTACCTTGCCATCCTGAACATCAACATCCGTCATCTGACTCTCAAAGCGTACCTGACCGCCCCATTCCAGAATCTGTTCACGCATGCGTTTTACAACCTTACAGAGCACGTCCGTTCCGATATGGGGTTTCGCTTCATATAATATTTCCGGATTAGCACCACAATCTACAAACACCTGCAAAACAGCCTTATTCCGTCCATCCTTATCCTTTACCAGAGTATTCAGCTTGCCATCAGAAAAAGTTCCTGCGCCGCCTTCACCAAACTGTACATTGGAAACGGTGTCCAAAACTCCAGTCTCCCAAAAGCGCTCCACATCCTTTTGGCGTTCCTCCACGCATCTTCCCCGTTCCAGCAAAACGGGTTGGTATCCATGCATTGCCAGAAAATAACCGCAAAAAAGTCCTGCCGGGCCTGTTCCCACAATCACCACCGGAGCTTCCAATGTCTTCTCTCCGGGCTTGGGAAAACGAAACTTTACCGTTTCCGCCTCACTAATTTGCACATTTCCACCGGCCGACTTTCCACCCTTTTTCCTTGCCGGAGAAAGAATCTTTTTTAACTGCTTGCTCTCCTGCCTGATACGTACTTCTATGGTATAAATATAAAAAATATCCGGTTTCTTTCTTGCATCAATAGACTCCCTGCAAATCTCAAGCTCCAATATATCCGCCTGAGGCACCCGGAGTGCCGCAGAAGCCTTGGAAGCAAGAAGCTTCTTAAGCCCTTCCTCTCCCTGCGTCTTAGCACTATGCACTAATTCACTTCTTAACTTTAACTGATTAATTCTCAACATATATGTATCCTGATAAATTCCCTTCTGTCTCAGCCTTGCAAAGCCGCATTATGACCGGCAAGATAGCCGCTGCTCCACGCCCACTGCAAATTATAACCGCCACATCTGCCGTCCACATCCAAAAGCTCTCCTGCCAAATATAGTCCCGGTATAAGCTTGGATTCCATCGTAGTATTCACCTGTGTGGTATCTACACCGCCCGCACAAACCTGTGCATTCTCGTAAGGATTACTACCGATTACATGCAAACGCCAATCCTTACACAAATCAAATACTGCCTGCAAACGCCATTCTTCCACATCTGTTATCAAGGCATCTCTTTTAAGCCCTGCCTGTTTCATAAACAAAAGCATCAGCTTTTTATTTAACATTCCGGAAAAAAACTCTTCTACTGTCCGGTCGGTCTGGAGCAGTTTTCGCACTGTCCAAAGCTGCGCAACCTCTTCCTTCGTATAATCCGGTAACAAATCAACAGAAACTTCAACCGCTCCGTTTTTGCCAAGCTCACGCAGCAAATAATTTACTTTACGACTCAGCTGGAAAACAGGAATACCTGAAATTCCGTAATCAGTAAGCTGTAATTCTCCGCGCTCTGTTATCTCTTCATCCGTATATCCCGGCAGAACCGTTATCTGTGCATCTGCACGCACACCGGCTACTTCCTTAAGATAACGCTCTTCACATTGTAATTGAACAAGTGCCGGCACCGTAGGAATCAATCCATGTCCAAGACGCTTTGCCAGCTTATATCCGCTTCCGTCCGAACCGGTTTTGGGTGCCGCCTTGCTACCACAAGACAAAATCACTTTGTCAAAAAAATAGGTTTTCTCACCGGAACACACTGTAAAAACACCTTCTTCCGTCTTCTCAACGGACTGTACTTTCGCCTCTGTAATCACTTCCACTCCACTTGTACGAAGCTCTGTGCGCAATACGTCCAAAACAGAAGCAGCCTGCTCTGACAACGGATACAAATATCCATTTTTTTCCTTTAACATTAATCCGATTCCACGAAAAAACCGGATAGTATCCTCGCAGTTAAACCGGCTTAAACATTCTCCTATCCATTCCTGTGAAGCGCCGTTATAATCCTCTGTGCTCAGATTCAGATTCCCCAGATTACATTTACCGTTACCGGTGGCAAGAATTTTCTTACCTACCCGCTCACCACCCTCTAAGAGAGTCACAACCGCCCCCTCGGAAGCCGCAGTAATCGCCGCCATCATTCCTGCCGCACCGCCACCGATTACACCTATTTTTACTTTTGCCTTATGTGCCATTCTATCCTCCTGACCTAACTGGAATAGGTCTCCAGAAAACTATACAAATTTCCTTCACCCTCTATATAATGCATCTCAATGATTTTCAGCTGCATATCCTCCGGCAAGGTATCCAGCATAATCCCTGTATCATTAATATAAACAGTCTCTTTATCCTCTAAATATACCACTACTTCATGATCAATTACCGCAAGATAAAATCCCTGCCCCGGTTGTACATAGCGATAGTTCATACGAACCCTCACCTGTTCTCCTGAGAATGCCAAAACTTCCAAACTTTCAAAACCTTGTTCCAACTCATTTAAGGGAGGTGCGCTCTGATAATTCTCCATCATAGCAAGAAACTGTTCTCTGTCCATACCAATATACTGGCTTGGTAAGGGTCTTTGCGTTTCCACCGAAGTTTTCCGCAGCACATCCACCTCTTCCACCCAATATTTTGTATCCGCAGTCAGTCGCTCTCTTTGAGAAGTAACCGTAACCATATCTTTTGTTGTCTCTCTTTTAGGTGAAACAGACAAAGAAGACTCCTGTGTTATTTCCTGTTTCTGCTCTTTACCCGGATAAAAAAATCTTTCTGTCTGCAGGCCACACAAAAAGCCCACAAGCAACATAATCAAAGGATATATAAAGAATAAGCTGATACCTTTTAAAACCTTCATTTCCCTCACCTGCATTCACCAGTCTTAGGATTAAGTATCAGCCTTTTTCTTGATTTTATACTTTTTGATTCAAATTACTCTTCCTGTTAATATATTCGAAGCATCTGTCCGATTCCACGAATGAATCTGCCGCATGGCGTATAAGCAAGCTCCTGTTCTCTAAAATTACGCATAAACATAAGGAACACCCAATAAAGCACATTGCCTACTACCAAAGATACAATTACCGTAATCAAATCCCCTAAATGAGGATGCATAATCTTGTTCAGAAATAAAAGAATCAACCCTACAGCACAGGAAAGACCTGCCGGAACCGCCAATGTCTGTAACCAGTCAATATTGTAACGAAGCTGGAAAAACAGTACAACAAATGCACCTATTACATATACTGTTCCGGCAATCATTGCACTGTAAACCAGTGCCATTACACCAGCCTTGCCTCCGTTCAAAAACAGTACCAGACAACCGGCATAAACCAAATTAAATGCCGCCAGCAGCCCCAATACATAATATCTGCCGCCTATCGCATTCAAAATCTCCGTAAAATAATAGCCCAACACGATTGCCAATACTGCAAAGGATCCAAAACGAAACATGTTCGTTGCTGTTTCCACTCCCGTTTTGCAGAAAATTCCGGCAATCTGAGGTGCATGTAAAGCAATAAATACCGTACTAAACATTCCATATACCATTGCCACGTGAATGCCACCCTGAAAATGCCCCTTGGCATAACGTTGTTCCTCGCGGCGCACACATGCCACTATCTTATGTGCACATTCCATTAACATAACGCATCCCGGCAAAATAACTAATCCCAATACCGGCAGAATTTTACCATACAAAACACCATACTCATTCAGAGCGGTTACATCAGGCACACTTTTGCGATAGAAAATAATTCCAATCCACATGGCAAAATACAACAAAAATGTCTTAAGCATGGCGGGAAATAAATTACCATAAAGAAGTACCAGCTGACCGGAAAAGGTATCCGTTGTACGCATTCCTTCTCCATTTCCACGTCTCTCCCTCCTACGACTGCCCCGATACACAAAGAATAAAAAGATGACTATCAAAAGTTCCGTCACCAACACGGCAATTGCAACGCCCATACCGCCGTACATAGCAGTAAAATTTTCCTGTCGGAGCAAATCACTTACCTTGCCTCCATACCCTTTCAGCAAATTCACAAATAACAGTGAAAATCCAAAAATACTCACCTGTCTCACCAGATAAGATATTACTGCAGGAAGTTCTGTCCCTTCCCCTTGAAAATATCCCAAAAGTACCGATGATAGTGTCCTTACAAACACTACAGGCGCTAAAATTCTTATAATTGCCACACTATAAGACACCCCAAAAAGCCCCTCACCGAGAGGCTTGGCCAGTACAAAGAGCACTACACTGCCGACAATTCCTATAAATCCTTCCACAACAAGGGTTGTACGACGCAATTTTTTTGCATTTTTATACTGTCCTTTATTGACTTTGTTTCTCAATAATTTTCCTAGCACATCAGCTAACTCGCCGCCTGTAACCGTCCAAAACAGCATAAACAGCTCTATGGAAACAGCCACATAAGCGATTCCATTATCGCCAAGCAAATTAGCCAACACCAATAATACAATCAGGCCCAGTCCCCACGCAATCAGCTGCATCTGCCGCTTTTTTATCTCTATCTGGTTCATATATTCATCCTCGTATACTCTTATTATTCTCTGGTAATACCCAGTCCGTTAAGTACAGACTCCTGTTTTCCTTCCATAACTGCAGCTTCCGATTCCTCCATATGGTCATATCCGCACAAATGCAACATACTGTGTGCTACAAGAAAAGCAAACTCCCTTTTTTGACTGTGACCATAACTCTCAGCCTGTTCCTTTATCCTGTCTACAGATAAAATAATATCTCCCAACACCAATTCTCCGCTCTCAGGATCAAAATAATCAGCTTCACACTCCTCAGCTATATCAAACACACCGGGCTGTTCAAAGTCAAGATTAGGAAAAGACAACACATCTGTTTCCTTATCGATATTCCTATACTGTCTGTTAAACTCTCTGATTCCCTCATTATCTGTCACAAGCACATTCACACAGGCTTCATAGGGACAACCTTCCATGTCAAGTACTGCCTCTGCGACAGTCCTCACGATTTCATCTGTATTAAAATCATAGTTATTCTCAATACCCTCATCAAACTCAACGTAAAAAGTCATAATAGAGCTTCTCCTCCTTAAATATCTTTTGCATGGCAAAAAACTCTTTCATAGAAATATCACACTGCTTGAAGGTTCCGGCTACCTGATAACGCTTAAATACTGCATCTATCACTTTATCATAATCCACCTTACCTCCATTTGCCTGCTCCAAAAGCGTCAAAATAGTACCAACAATGTTCTCTGAAGCTATCAAAACAGCCGTCTCTTTGTGCAATATCGGTTTCCCTTTACTAAAATACTCCTCCAAAATCAGTCGGACCTCCGGAGGAAAACAAAGAGTCTTCTCTTCTAAGCTCTGTCCAAAAACATGGTAATATCCGGCACATTTTAACGAATCGGAATGAAGCCCCAGTTTTAATGCAATGCGTTCACAAAAATAGGCTGTATGTATTGACTTCATATAAGTCTTTTTATCCGACTGTTTCAATTCACCCAGTATCTCATTCTCCGGATCATTCAAATCCAAAAAATTTTCCCGATACTTATAAATCACCTTACCAAAAAAGGTTTTTAAAATTCCCAATACTAAAATACCGGAAACAATCATATTGATACCGGGCACAACAAAAGATTCCACTCCCGGTCTTGCATTAATCACAAGCACCGTACCTGCAGTCTCACAAATTAAAAGCCCTGCCATGGACAATACAAAGGGAAGCCCTGTTTTGAATCCGTTTTTAATATTCTTAAATAAAAGTGCTCCCCAAAAACCACTGATTAAATACACCAGAAACACTTCCAGTCCTGCATCTGTCAGACATACCGGAACCGCCAGTATAGTAGTTGCCGCAAGAACACCTATCGCCATATTACTATAGAGACTAAGCAATATATATATAGGCAAAAAAGGCCATGCTGCCGACGGCAAAAATACGTACACAAAAGAAACGACAAGTCCTGACAGAAAACATATCCAGAAACGCTTGGGATACTCTGCATTATCATAATCCAGATCCCCTGTAAGCATTCCTCTGCGTATTCCGAACCCTACCGTGCCGATTCCAAGTACAACAAAAACAATATGAGCCAGCATATAATCCATGCCCTGCTTCACAAATCCGCCATAGACCAGTCCGCAAATACCGGCTGTAGCAATCAGCATACCGCCAATCTCAAACAGCAACATGGCACTTATCTTCTTTTTTTTACTTTCTGCCATACTTTTCCCGTCCTTTGGACTTTTCCTTTGCCTCATAGTTGTCATAAGCATTTACTATCTTCTGTACCAGAGGATGTCTCACCACGTCCTTGCTGGTCAGCCTGCAAAATTCAATGCCTTCAATTTTATTCAAAACCTTCTCTGCCACATCCAGTCCGGACTTGGTACCTACAGGCAAATCCTTCTGGGAGGAGTCACCTGTTACAACTACCTTGGAACCGAAACCGATACGTGTCAGAAACATTTTCATCTGAGCAGGTGTGGTATTTTGTGCCTCATCCAGAATAATATAGGCATTGTCAAGGGTACGTCCTCGCATATAAGCAAGCGGTGCTACCTCAATCAATCCCTTCTCCATATTCTTGGTAAAGCTTTCCGCACCCATAATCTGATACAATGCATCATAAAGCGGTCTCAGATAAGGATCAACCTTGCTCTGCAAATCACCGGGTAAAAATCCCAGTTTCTCACCAGCTTCAATAGCTGGTCTGGTCAGTATAATACGGCTTACCTCATCATTTTTAAAGGCAGTAATCGCCATAGCCATGGCAAGATAGGTCTTACCGGTTCCCGCAGGTCCCAGACCAAATACAACCATATTGTTGCGAATCGCATCTACATAAGCCTTCTGTCCCAAAGTCTTAGGCTTAATCGGTTTACCATTTATGGTATGACAGATACAATCCGTATCAATCTCTGTCAAAGCATCTTCCTTAGCTTCTTTGCCAAGGGTAATGGCATAATCCACGTTCTGCTCTTCAATCTCATTGCCCCTGTCGGATAAAATAGTAAGCTGACGAAGCACCCCTGCCGCACGCATTACATTTCTTTCCTCGCCACTGATTACCACATGACCGTTTCTGTCTACAACAGACACATGAAAATCCCGCTCCAGCTTCTTGATATAGGAATCATTCATACCAAAAATTTTCTGCATATGCTCAATAGGCATATCTATATTCATCGAAAAATTATTCGAAATTTCATTCATCAGACGTCTCTACTCCCCTGTCCGTGACAACCCTTTTTCCTACAGGTTCATGCACCAGAAATTCTCCATGCACAATCCACCCATTGTCACTAGTATCTATTTTAACATTTTTTTCAATAATTTGTACCCCTTTTTCCTCTAAAGTTGAAAGAAATACCATTAATTTTTCATTAAGAAGCTTTTCTGCTTCCTCTAAACTGTATTCATACTCAACATTCCGATACTCCCGATACGTATAAGAACCGCTAAAAATAGGGATATCCAACTTTTCGAATATAAGCGGCTGACTCTGACGCATCACTCTGTCATAAATCAAATAGGGATCTTCAACCGGTATTTTTCCCTCAAAATTATCTCCAATACGGATATAAGGTTGTTTTTTCTCGCGGCCGGTATATTCCTTTGCCACATATTCATAGGGCAAAGTGCTCTTAAATTCCTTGATGTGTTCCAGCATAATATCCGCATCCGCATCTGTCAGAATATATTCTCTGACCGTACCATCCTCATTATACACAGGAACCTTTCCATCCACAAGCATCGTTCCTGCCTCTATTTCATCACCAACGGCGGCCTTTGGCACACCGCTTCGCACTACCATGGATACGATTTTACCGCCATATTCTGTCACCAGGTCCGTTCCCGTAACGGTCTTTTGCAAATCTTCTTCGCTTAGAATGGGCGCATCATTCTCCTTTATGGATATCAGCAGTTTCGTTCCATCCAGTTTGGCAGACGTCCAGGTTACCAGAGTGAAATTTTTGCGAATTTCCTTTTCCAGACTGCCGATATCCAATTCATCCTTTCGCATACCGGTCCGTACAGACCGACTTTTCAGAAATCGCTCCAACTGGTCTGTGGTAATTCGATAATTTCCATCAACCTCAATATCCCAAACAAACCATGTTGAACAATACCAAAAGGCAATTGCCAGCAAAAGTCCTCCCACAAACACCCGCCTTTTCTGCATTACAGGCACCAAAAAAGGTAGTCCGCATTTTTCTATGATGACTACCTTTGTTCTTGTTTTACGCACAATGGCTTTTAATCTGTAAAAACTTTGCAGACTGACACACATCCTGTAACCATCTGCATCCTGCTCAATATCCCACAACAAAATATCCCTGTTGCTGCAAAGATTCATAAAACGCTCCGGCGAAAAACCGCTGACATGAATACGCAGATATCCCCTTGTCTGCTTCAAAAGATTAAGCATACACTGCTCCTCTCCCTGTTTTCAAATGTGTTCCGCTACAAATAGCAGACATTCCGAATACAGCCGCTGATTTTCATATCCTCATTGGTATAATAATCAATGGTCAGAGCTGAGCCCTCCAAACGCACCTGACAGTTCTTGCCTTGTAACAAAACTGCCTCCTCCGAATATTCAAGCAAACCCTTATAATTCTCTATCCAGGCCTCCTCGTTACCGGTAAGAGTTACCCGCAGCGCGCCAAGACACACATCCTTAGGTAACTGCAAGGACTCCAAAAGCTTCATCTTTTTAACATTTGTATTATTTTGATTTGAATTTTTTTTAATATCTGTTTTCATGGTAACAGTATATGTTTAATTTCTGCCATCCATGACTGCTTTTATAATGGAATAACCATCTCTATGAGGTTTATCCATAGAAATCGTTACCGCCTCAACATATCGCTTGGTAGCTGCCGCACACTTTGCCGCATCATTTGCATGAATCGTAGCAAGAGCTTCTCCGGCCTCCACATAATCTCCTACCTTCTTCTCCAACAGAATACCAACTGCCAAATCAATCTCACTGTCCTTGGTCTCTCGGCCACCACCCAGCATCAGAGAACAAATTCCTACTTCATCACAGGCTATATGCTGCACATAACCACTGGCAGGCGCAGGAATACTTTCCACAATGGAAGCCTTGGGTAAAAGCTCCGGATTGTAAACTGCCTGAGCATCGCCTCCCTGAGCTTCTACGAATTCAGCCAGCTTTTTAAGTGCTGAACCATCTGCAATCACCTGTTTCAACATACCTTCCGCTTGTTCTACATTTTCCGCCTTGCCGCCGGCAATCAGCATCTGACTTCCAAGAGTCAGACAAAGCTTCTCGAAATCTTCCGGTCCCCGACCGTTCAGAGTAGCAATAGCCTCCTTGACCTCAAGAGCGTTACCTACCGCACGTCCAAGCGGCTGGTCCATATCCGAAATAACTGCTATTGTATGCTTCCCTGCAGCATTACCGATATCCACCATCTCCTGAGCCAGTGCCTTAGCGTCCTCCTCTGCCTTCATAAAAGCACCGCTTCCGGTCTTTACGTCCAGCACAATGGCATCCGCTCCCGCCGCTAACTTCTTACTCATAATAGAACTTGCAATCAATGACAAATTGTCAACTGTAGCTGTTACATCGCGGAGGGCATATAACTTTTTATCTGCCGGTGCAAGGTCCGCAGTCTGTCCCATAATAGCAATACCGATTCGATTCACATTATCAATAAAAGTCTCTGTGGAAATTCCCGTGGAAAATCCTTCAAAACTCTCCAGTTTGTCGATAGTTCCTCCGGTATGACCCAGACCACGTCCGCTCATCTTCGCCACAGGAATGCCACATGCTGCCACCATGGGAGTCAGCGCCAGAGAAGTCTTATCTCCCACACCACCTGTACTATGCTTATCCACCTTGATACCCTGAATCTCGGACAAATCCAGTACATCACCACTGTTCATCATAGCCATAGTAAGGGCATGAGTCTCTGTTTTGGTCATCTTCTGAAAATAAATGGCCATCATCAACGCAGAAACCTGATAATCGGGAATTTCGCCCTTGGTATAGCCATTCACAAAGAAATTGATTTCCTCTCTGCTCAGCTCACCACCGTTACGCTTCTTCATAATGATATCGTACATTCTCATATGCAGCCCTCCTTGCATCCACTAATTTTATTTATAACCTCTGTATAACCATCAGTCCACCAAGCGAACATGCAACTATAAAAACCAAAAACCAACCGGAAGTAAAGGCATATTTATAATATTCTTTATTTCCCACATAAGTTTTTACATACTGTAGAATTTTCTTCCGCTTCAGAATCAAAATCACAATTCCTACAACACAGAATGCTCCCATAGAACCGGTCTCAATGATATCCTGAGCCTTTTCTTCCATATCTTTTAGCAGAAAACTCATGGCTTCACTAAAAATACAATTATTGAGAAAATGCAGTAAAATTGACCATTTCAAGGAATAATTCATGGCAACATATCCCAACACCAGACCTACCAGCATGGCAAATATAGACTGGGTGAGATTGGTATGCATCAATCCAAACAGGATGGCAGAAATTACTATGGCAAAGACTTTGCCATACTTCTCCAGACTCTTCATAATGAATCCTCTGTAGATTACCTCCTCTACAATAGGTGCTCCAAAAGCAGCATATAAAAACATGGATATTGTTGTGCTGCCACCGGTTGCCATTTCCAAACCTGCAGCCGCCGTCAGACCAAACTGATTTAAAATCGTTTCAATAACTCCATCTAATAAAATGACCGGTATCTGTATTCCCATGAACACACACAGACACTGAAAAAATGTCTTGCCCGTCATCGTGTTCCTTGATTCAAACATAGCTTTCACAGATGCTTTTTGACGCATAACAATCCAGACAAAGAATGTCCCCAGAAAAATAGCTAACAAAGACTCGATTCCGCTCTCCATAGCACTATCCCAAAATGCATCGCCCTCAATAATCACATCAGCATTAGCCAAGGCCAGCTCATAGTCATTTGTTTTAGCCATCTCAGCACAAAAAACACAAAACATTCTAAAAAACAGCCCCGCAAAAACTACCACATACATAATCACAAGGTTTAACATTACTGCCAAGGCACCTCTGTTTACATCTGCTTTTACCTGTTTTTTAGAATACAGATTGTCTTCCATCAACTCTACCGTTTCCATTATTTCCCTCATTTTCATCAAATTCTATTTGATTATATTATGGCACTTACACTTATAAAAAGCAAGTATTGCTACTCAAGCCTTTAATACATAAAAATTCTCCGCAAGCAACAACCAATTCGCACGAAACCACTGCATAATCTGCCAATACCCGCATCCCCTGAGATTAAATTCATTTATCAAATTAAACTTTGTCTGAAGGCTGCGCACATCCTCAAACCACACTTCATGTTCCAACCCAGTAAAACCGTCTGTATACATAAAATAAGGACTTTGTGCCAATTCATCAAACTGAATCTCTGCCCCCTGTCGTATGGCAATCCGCACTGCTTCCACATTATTGATGGTAGTAGCCGCCGTTATCCCCCTCTCATAGGGCAGCGGCCAGTCATACCCATAATTGGGAATTCCCAGATCAATCTTCTCCGCAGGAATCTCAGTCAATGCATACTCCACCACACGCCGCACCTGATTGATGGGCGCCACTGCCATGGGCGGCCCATAGGTATACCCCCACTCATAGGTCATAAGAAGCACATGGTCTGCAACGGCTCCCAATGCACCATAATCCTTGCCCTCATAAAGAAGTCCCGTCTGGTCTGCACTGGTCTTAGGAGCAAGCGCCACTGATGTGTGATAACCATTAGCCCGCATAGCCTCTGCCGTCCTTCTTACAAACTCTGTAAATGCATCCCTGTCCGTTGCCAGAATATACTCAAAATCAATATCCAGCCCCCGATAGCCCTTACCTCCCATAACCATCAGAAGATTTTGAATCAAATTATTCTGATAAGATAAATTATTAACCACCGAACTAATCAGACTATTGTTAAATTTCCCATCCGGTCCAAAAGGGGTTAACACCAGTATCGATTGCACTCCAAATCGCTCTGCCTCTCTAATCATCCATTCATCGTCCCAAAGAGGAGGAATTAATTCACCCTCATAGGTAAAACCATATGAAAAGATAGGCAATTCCGATAAATAGGGCAGCGTCTGTTCCAACACCCATGGACTGATAAAGGGATAAGCATATCCACTCACCGCAATACTTCGCAAAGGATTCCGTTCCCCTTGTATAAGCAAAAGAGCCTGCCCAACGGCAAGCTCATATGGATAGATTAATTGATTGTCCTGTATTATTTGTTGTACAGAAATCCCATATTTTTCTGCAATTAAATCTACGGTATCATTTGATTGTACTACATATATTTCCATAAACCGCTCCATACAACCGCTTATGGTATTATATGCACAAAAGGTTCTTAAAGAATCTCCATGGCAAAATCGACTTCTTCAAGCGCACTAAGCGCCTCAATCACCTTATCATGATTAACCCTGCGTCCCAAATCGAGGTCCATATTCAAAAGCAAATTATCCTCATTGTGTTTTTTATCCAATTCCGTCACACGATACCCCTGTTCGCGCAAAAATGCAATAACTTTCTTAGCTCCGTCATTATCGACGACTTCCATTTTAATCTGCATTTGACGATTATGAAGCATCTGTTTACGGCTAAATCCGGCCATCAACTTGATTACGATTATAATCAATATAAAAGTGATAATGGAGGAATACAGATATCCTGACCCTATGGAAATACCAAGAACTGCCGTAGTCCATAATGTTGCTGCAGTGGTAAGACCTTTAATATGGCTTCTTCCGGTGACAATAATCGTACCAACACCCAAAAAACCAATACCGTTTATGACACCCTGGGCCAAACGCATAGGGTCGCCTAACTGATACATCAACACACAGCGCATATCGATAATCTGTGCCAATGCTGCCCCCAGGCATACCAACATAAAGGTGCGAAGCCCCGCTGCATGCTTGGTAGCACCTCGCTCCATACCGATAATTCCGCCCATAACAGCAGCCAGAATCAATCGCACCGCCACCGACAACTCATTAAATTCTTCCAGATAATTCATAAAATCCATTACAGCCTGCATAATCAGCACCTCCTGTATGTCTCTTAGAACTATATTACTCTAACGTACTTCATCACATTTTCTTCTTGCAAATATCCTGTAAGCAACACTTGTCACAATAAGGTTTGGTCCTTGCTGTGCAAATGGCTCTGCCATGATCTACAAGCCTGTGGCAGAAATCATTTCCCTCCTCAGGAGGAATAATCTTCCACAATTCCTTCTCAACCTTCCCGGGCTCCTTGATTCCATTCACAAGCCCCATACGATTCACTAAGCGAATACAGTGTGTGTCTGTGACAATAGCCGGTTTGCCATACACATCTCCCATTACCAGATTAGCGCTCTTACGGCCCACACCGGGAAGCTTCAAAAGCTCCTCCATGGTATCCGGCACTCTGCCTTCATACTCATCGCGAAGCATCTTCATACAGGCACTGATATCTCTTGCTTTACTGTTACCCAGCCCACAAGGACGCACAATTCGCTCTATCTCTTCCACCGGAGCATCTGCCAAAGCATTCAAATCAGGATACTTCTCATATAATCCCTCTACAACCACATTGACTCGGGCATCCGTACACTGAGCCGCAAGCCGCACGCTGACAAGCAGTTTCCATGCCTGATCATATTCCAGAGAACAACCCGACTGAGGATACTCTTCTTTCAACCTCTCTATGATTGCCAAAGCAAGCTGCTTTTTGGTCATTTCAAATACTCCTCATATTTTTCATCATAGGCATTCTCAAACACAATTGCCACAATTCCGGGACCGGTGTGAGCACCAATCGCACAACCCACCTGCCCCAAAAGGACCTCTTTAACCCCGATTTCATCCTTAAGCGCAGTAATAACAGGCTCTGCATCTGCTTTATCTGCACCATATACCACGCCCACAATCTGCTTCTCCAAAGATGCACCTTTCTCCTTCACCATCTCAAGACAACGCTTAAGGGTCTTCTTCATACCACGCACCTTCTCCACAGACTCCAATGCCCCATTTTCGTTCACGATAATAATAGGCTTGATATCCAAAACACCACCCACTGCAGCGGATGTCTTAGACAAACGTCCGCCGCGAGCCAGATACTCCAAAGTATTCACAGTCACCACATGCTCCATATGTCCGCAGAAATACTCTGCCGCCTCGATTAAAAGTTCTTTAGGCGCTCCATTTTTCTGCATGCGAAGCAATTTGTAAACCACCAATCCGAATCCAAGGGACGCACATTTTGAATCTATTATGGTAATCTTGAAATCAGGAAACTCCTCCAACAAATCATCTTTTGCCAGATTTGCCGCCTGAAATGTTCCTGCAATTCCTGTAGAAAAACATATATATAACACTTCATCGCCGCGCTCTGCAAAAGGTTTAAAATTCTCATAAAACATAAACTGACTGATATGATAGGTCTTGATATCAACCTTATTCTCCTTCTGAATCCGATAAAATTCATCCGGCTGTAAGGTGGCCCCATCAAAATAGTCCTCACCATCCAAAGTCACCGGTGTAGGAATTACATGAAGCTTGTACTCATCTATGATACGTTTCGGAATATCCGATGCGGAATCTGTTATAATACAAAATGCCATGGCTATACCCTCCTTAATAATATTATTATATACGAAACAACAGGGTTCGGTCAATCGCAGAAAATTACCAATGCCAACAATGCATATAACCATTTCCGGCTTTTCGTCAATTTTATATTTCATTTCTTATCCGATTTAATATAATACTGGTCCAACAAAACAAAACACCTAACCGAAGTTAAGTGTTCCATCATACTATTTTATAAAATTAACCACTGCAGACGTTACCAACGAACCAACAAATACAAAAGGCACCGCCATTATATGCCCGCCTTTGTTTGTCTTCTTGATAATAAGCCAACAAATCAACACACTGACAAATACCAAGCCAAAAACAGCCGGCGTATACCGTCCATAAAACACAGCCGTCATAGCAACCATTTTCAGCACGCCACCGCCCATCAATCCATTTACCTTCATGTAGAGAATTAAAATCACTACATAGCTTATGCCATATGCTATCAAATCCTCCTGCCATGAACAAATTGCATCACCAAATACACTACATAAAATCCCCAGCACACAACCTAGCCAACTAATTGCAGGAGGAATCTCACCGGTCTTTTTCTCAAAAATCATGGCAACTGCCAATAAAATATTTACAATTATAATTTCTATTAAAACCATGTTCATTTGCATCACCTATTTATGGTAGGGTTCCCCACTGATTATACGGAACGCCCTATAAATCTGTTCACTTAAAATCACTCTCATCAACTGATGTGGAAATGTCATATCAGAGAAACTCAGATGATAGTCTGCCCTTTTGGTGACCGACTCATGGAGGCCCAAAGAACCACCAATTACAAAACAAATGCTACTCTTGCCGGAGATGGCTGCCTGGTTAATCCAGTCCGCAAACTTCTCGGATGTCAAGCGTTTCCCCGCAATTTCCAACGTACAGACCAAAGTATTATCCTTGATTTTACCATGGATTCTTTCAGCCTCTTTTGCTTTAATCTGCTCTTCCATTGCAACGCTTGCCTTGTCAGGAGTCTGCTCATCTGCAACTTCAATAATTTCAAACTTACAGTACTTACTCAGGCGTTTTGCATATTCATCTATGGCATCCCTATAGAACTTCTCTTTGATTTTACCTACACAGAGAATGGTCACTTTCATATTATTTCTCCAATACTTATTCTATCATTCGAAAATGGGCATATAGAGATTTTTTACTCACAAATACCCTAATTAACAATATTGCGTTAGCTTTTTGAACGCATTAAAGTATTATTGGGCATATACAGAAAAATCTTGCTTCTATACCCTGATTCCGACACAATCTCGGGTATTATAAGCTAATTTTTCTGCATATGCCCATTTCATCAATTTAATTTTAGCGCCTATAAAAAATATTTCCAAGGCTATCGCAATTATTTGTCACTTAATATCCACTTTACAGCGGCCTTATCTATACACAAAGCATACTATAGACATATTATTTATTGCTCAAATACTCGTCAATACCCTTGGCAGCCGCCTTACCTGCACCCATAGCCAAAATAACAGTTGCTGCACCGGTAACCGCATCACCACCTGCGTAAACACCTTCTTTGGTAGTCTTACCGTTTGCCTCATCCGCTACGATACATTTCCACTTATTGACCTCAAGTCCTTCCGTAGTGGAAGAAATCAAAGGATTAGGAGAAGTACCCAGAGACATAATTACAGTATCCACTTCCATGGTGTACTCAGAATCAGGAACCTCAACAGGTCTTCTTCTGCCGGACTCATCAGGCTCACCGAGCTCCATCTTGATACACTTCATGCCGGTAACCCAGCCCTTTTCATCTGCAATAATCTCAGTAGGATTGGTAAGCAAATCAAAAATGATGCCCTCTTCCTTAGCATGATGAACCTCTTCCACTCTTGCAGGAAGTTCCTCTTCACTTCTACGATACACAATATGTACCTCTGCTCCCAGACGAAGAGCAGTTCTCGCAGCATCCATAGCAACGTTACCGCCACCCACAACAGCTACTTTCTTACCTCGCATAATGGGGGTATTGGAATTCTCATCAAAAGCCTTCATTAAATTGCTTCTGGTCAGATACTCATTGGCAGAGAATACACCATTGGAATTCTCACCGGGAATACCCATAAACTTAGGCAGTCCTGCACCGGAACCAATAAATACTGCATCAAAACCTTCCTCATCCATCAACTCATTGATAGTGGTGGACTTACCGATTACCACATTGGTCTCGATTTTAACGCCAAGAGACTTCACATTCTCAATCTCTTTAGCAACAACTGCACTCTTAGGAAGACGGAACTCAGGAATACCATAAACAAGTACTCCACCGGCCTCATGAAGCGCCTCGAAAATAGTCACATCATAACCCATCTTAGCCAAATCCCCTGCACAGGTAAGACCTGCAGGTCCGGAACCGATTACTGCAACTTTTTTACCATTTTTCTCCTTGGCACCTTCAGGCTTCACACCATTCTCTCTTGCCCAGTCAGCTACAAAACGCTCCAACTTACCGATGGAAATAGGCTCACCCTTGATACCTCTGATACATTTACCCTCACACTGGCTCTCCTGGGGACATACACGACCACATACGGCAGGCAACGCACTGGACTCACTGATTACCTGATAAGCGGCCTCAATATCTCCTTCTTTTACCTTGGAAACAAAACCGGGAATATCAATGGATACAGGACATCCCTTCACACACTGTGCATTCTTACATCCGATACATCTGGAAGCCTCTTCCATTGCTTCCTCTTTATTATATCCAAGGCATACTTCCTCAAAATTGGTTGCACGCACTTTCGCATCCTGTTCTCTTACAGGAACTCTCTTCATTACATCCATCGTCCTTCTCCCTTCTCCCTTAGTCACAGTTCCCACAGCCGCCATGATGGGTATCACCCTCTTCCACTGCGAGAATTGCTCTGCCTTCTGCAGTCTTATACATCTGCTGACGTCTCATTGCCTCATCAAAGTCAACCGCATGTCCATCAAACTCAGGACCGTCTACACATGCAAATTTCACCTTGCCGCCTACAGTTACACGACATGCACCACACATACCGGTACCATCTACCATAATTGGATTCAGGCTGACAATAGTAGGAATTTCAAGCTCCTTGGTAAGGAGACACACAAATTTCATCATAATCATAGGACCGATTGCCACACACAAATCATATTTTTTGCCCTCAGCAACCAAATCCTTAATTGTCTGGGTAACCATACCGCTACGGCCATAGGAACCGTCATCAGTAGTCACATAGAGATTGCCGGCAACTGCCTCCATCTCCTTTTCCAGAATCAACATATCCTTAGTCTTGGAACCAACAATAACATCAGCAGCTACGCCATGCTCATAAAGCCACTTAACCTGAGGATATACAGGTGCAGCACCTACACCACCGGCCACAAAGAGAATTTTCTTCTGCTTAAGACTCTCCAACTCTTCTTCAACAAGCTCTGACGCACAACCAAGGGGACCTACGAAATCATGAAAAGCATCTCCCTCGTTCAAATTTGCCATCATTTTAGTACCCGCTCCAACGGTCTGGAATACGATGGTTACAGAACCAACCTCTCGATTGTAATCGCAGATAGTAAGGGGAATTCTCTCACCTTCCTCATCCATTCTCACAATGACAAACTGTCCCGGCTGACAGGACTTTGCCACTCTTTTGGCCTCCACATCCATCAGATAGATGTTAGTTGCCAGTTCCTGTTTTTTCAGAATTTTGTACATACGCACACCTCTCCATTCATTTTATATTACATTACAAAAAAACTTTCTCATTTATACTTCTACAAGCGTAAACTTTCCATCCTCAACCAAAAGCTTGTAGAAATTACCTGTGTAAGCATTGATTGCAAAATAATTACCTGTTTTGGCAGCGATACCCTCCGCATCCACAAGCACCTCCGCAACCACATAGAAATCATTGATATCATTGATATTGACAACCCAAAGGAATTGATATTGATAACACGCTTTCATCTCATCAAAATGGCCGGAATTATCCAATATCTTACCAGTCTCCAAAGAATATTCCCGCACCTTATCCACAGCCATCTCTGCTGTGATATCCGTATCAAGTACAAATGTATATGTACGTTCCACCACCATACTGGTACGTCCGGTTTCGAGTCTGGCAAATTTAAATCCTGTCACCCCAAGAGGCATGGGAATCGGATCTGTATAAACCATGGAATCCATGGTCGGCGTTGAGCCATCCGTAGTATAATACACATTTTCAGGATCATTCATCACCGTGATATAAAGCGGTGAATTATACTCTCCACCCTCAATATTAATCTCCGGTGCCTCCAGTTCTTCCACATCAATCCGATATCTGGCAGTGGACATCTCACTGCGAACACCGTTTTCATTCACAAAAATAGCATTAATCTGATAATCACCATTTTCCAGTAAAATTGGTGCTGTATAATAATCGCAAGTCTCATCCGGCACATTTCCGTTTGTCGTATAATAAATGGTTCCTTTTCCGGTAACAGTCAGTTTAAGTGCCTGAACCTCTTTATATTCACCGGAAGCTACGCTAAACTGTGGTGCTTCAGCAAGATATCCGTGATATGCGGTCTTAATTGCATCACTGGGACATTTCAACAACATATTATTAATCGCCTGATATTCCCCTCTTGCCCGATATACAGCAATCAGTTTTCCATAAGCACTTTCCATCTGCTCTGCATCCGTACTCGGATCATTCACAATATCTGACAGCCAGTACTCATATTCAGTTTTATCATTTCTAAGAAAGTATACCTCTGCCAGTTCAAACTTTAAATCCACACTAAAATGGTCCAATTCCATGGCTCTGGTATAATGTCGAACAGCCTTCTCATAGTTGCCTTTTATTGTAGCCTGTCTTGCACTTTTAATCTGATATTCCGGCGAAAAATAATGAATCCCCATTACCACACCTGCAACCAGCCCCACAACAACTATCAAAATGGCACAAAATCCAACAAGTCGCTTCCTGTTTTCAGGAGAAATCATCCCCTTTTCAGAAGCTGTTGGTGTTACCTCTTCAATCAGTTGTCCAAGACTTTGTTCTATGTTACGCTCCAATTCCGGTTCAAAATCCGGAACAATATGAATATCCTCGCCACAATGTTCACAATAGAGATGGCCTTCTTGCATTTCTGCCCCGCAATTCGGACATTTCATAAGCTATCCCTCGTAATTCTTTTGCGATTAAAACAAACCTTTTATCTTACCATTATCATCCACATCTATCCGATATGCCGCAGGTTCTTTGGGCAATCCCGGCATTGTCATTACCGCTCCCGTAAGTACCACTACAAATCCTGCACCGGCAGATACATAAACCTCACGAACATTAATTTCAAAATCTGTCGGACGGCCAAGCAATGTCGGATCATCTGACAAAGAATATTGATTTTTAGCCATACATACAGGTAATTTGCCATATCCCAACTTCTCAAGCTGTGCAAGCTGTTTGGTCGCTGCCGGTGAAAAAGTCACATCACCTGCTCCATAAATTTCTCTTGCAACCGCACGGATTTTCTCAGTAAGGCTCAAATCATCCTCATAAATTGGCTTAAACTTACTCTCTTTACATTCCAGAGTGGCAAGAACTTTCTGTGCCAGTTCTTCACCGCCGGCGCCGCCTTCACCCCAGACATTGGCCACTGCAAATTCGCAATCCTTAGACTCACAGAATTCCTTAACAAACGCAACTTCTTTGTCTGTATCTGACACAAATGCATTCAATGCAACAACAACGGGAACGCCGTATTTTTGCAAATTTTCAATATGCTTTTCCAAATTGGCAATACCTTTTTTTAGTGCATCAAGATTCTCTGTACCCAAATCAGCCTTGGCAACTCCACCATTGTATTTCAGCGCACGTATGGTAGCAACCAAAACGACTGCATCCGGTTTAAGTCCTGTCTTACGACACTTAATATCAAAGAATTTCTCTGCACCTAAATCAGCGCCGAATCCGGCTTCTGTAATACAATAATCAGCCATCTTCAAAGCGGCCTTGGTCGCTCTTACAGAGTTGCACCCATGAGCAATATTTGCAAAAGGACCACCATGCACCAATGCCGGTGTATGCTCAAGCGTCTGAATCAGGTTCGGTTTCATAGCATCTTTCAGAAGCGCCGCCATTGCACCTACAGCCTGCAAATCGCCTGCTGTTACAGGTTCTCCTGCGTAGTTATATGCCACGACTATCCGAGCCAACATTTCCTTCAAAGTCTTCATGTCATCAGCAAGGCATAAAATCGCCATGATTTCACTGGCTACCGTGATTACAAAATGGTCTTCACGCACAAAACCGTCTGTTTTGCTGCCCATGCCCACAACCACATTTCTCAAGGCTCTGTCATTCATATCCACACAACGTTTCCATACAACCTGTCTGGTATCGATACCCAATGCATTTCCCTGATGAATATGATTGTCCAAAAGCGCCGCCAAAAGATTATTTGCAGCAGTAATCGCATGAAAATCTCCGGTGAAATGAAGATTCAAATCTTCCATAGGTACTACTTGGGCATAGCCGCCTCCCGCAGCACCACCCTTTATTCCAAAACAAGGGCCCAGAGACGGTTCTCTCAATGCAATTACAGCCTTCTTGCCAAGCTTACCAAAAGCCTCACCCAAGCCAACGGTAACCGTAGTTTTACCCTCTCCTGCCGGAGTGGGATTAATCGCAGTAACCAAAATTAATTTACCATTCGGATTGGATTGTAATTTATCCAAATACGTATCAGAAAGCTTTGCCTTGTACTTACCATACAGTTCAAGGTCATCCTCGGAAATACCCAGACGCCCGGCAACCTCTGTAATCGGCTCTAACACGGCCTCCTGTGCAATTTCGATGTCTGTTTTCATTGCGTATCCTCCACTAAACTATTTTCTAAAATTATATTTCTTCCAAAAGCTGTTCAAACTGTTCCATACTCATCAAAACCTTACGGGGTTTGGTTCCCTCTTCCTCGCCTACAACACCATATTCACATAATTGATCCATAATGCGTGCCGCACGGTTAAATCCGATTTTCAGAACTCGCTGCAACATACCGATGGAAGCCTTGTCCTTATCGATAATGAATCGACCTGCTTCCGCAAAATACTCATCTCTTCCGCTGTCACCACCGGAAGCAGCCCCTCCGCCGGCAGGCGAAGAAGATTTGATATTATTGATTTTCTCCTGAATATCCTCCGCATAAGTATTTCCAATCATCTGATTTTTAAGGAAATCTACTACATCGGACACTTCTTTATCTGACACAAATGCGCCTTGAATTCGTGCAGGCTTGGAATATCCCTGAGGATAGAAAAGCATATCTCCCTTACCGAGAAGTTTCTCCGCACCAACCATATCCAGAATCGTACGGGAATCCACACCACTGGATACTGCAAATGCCACACGGCTGGGCATATTGGCCTTAATCAGACCAGTGATAACATCTACACTGGGACGCTGAGTTGCGATAATCAGATGGATTCCGCAGGCTCTTGCCAACTGCGCCAGTCGACAAATGGATTCCTCTACCTCACCGGGACTTACCATCATCAAATCAGCGAGCTCATCTACGATAATAACAATCTGAGGAAGCTTAGAAGGTACATCCTCCTCACCGTTTTCTCTCATGGTCTCAAGCTTCTTGTTATATCCCTTCAAATCACGGACATTGTAATCTGCAAATTTACGATATCTGTCTTCCATCTCAGACACTGCCCAGTGGAGCGCTGCCGAAGCCTTCTTAGGATCCGTCACAACCGGAATCAACAGATGAGGAATCCCATTATAAACAGACAATTCAACCACCTTTGGGTCTACCATAATCAGCTTTACATCATCCGGGTGTGCCTTGTACAAAATACTCATAATCAAAGTATTAATACAAACAGACTTACCGGAACCGGTAGAACCGGCAATCAGCATATGAGGCATTTTGGCAATATCTGCCACAATGGTCTTGCCGGCAATATCCTTACCCACTGCAAATGCAATATTGGATGGAAACTCTTTAAATTCATTGCTCTCAAATAAATCTCTAAGCGCAACCGTCATATTTTCCTTATTGGGCACCTCAATACCAATGGCCGCCTTGCCGGGAATTGGTGCTTCTATTCGAATATCCGTTGCCGCAAGATTTAACTTAATATCATCTGTCAGCCCTACAATCTTGGACACCTTAACGCCCTGCTCCGGCTGAAGCTCGTAACGGGTAACACTGGGACCCTGACTAATATCCGTGATGGTAACCTTTACGCCAAAGGTATTTAAGGTCTGTTGCAGACGCATTGCCGTTTCTTTCAACTCCTGCGTGGAATCTCCGGCAGAACCTGTCCCCTTTTGCAGTCTGGACAAAGGTGGGAACATATACTTACGGGGAACCTTCTTCTCTGCATTTTGAACCTCTTTATGTACCTGATTCTCCGCAGGAGACAATCCATTATCCTTAGGAGCTACTGCCGCAGGTCTGGAAGTCGATGCCCCCACAGAAGCAGTTGTATCAGCCTGTACAGCAACACCATCTGTCATACCATCCTTATGCACCCGAATCTGCTCAGCCTCACGAGTCAAAGGCATCGCAGCAGATGCAACATTTTTCATTTCTTCCGGTTTTGCCTGAGACTGCAACTCCGTCATATCGCTTTCAGACTTCACCTCCGACAGAGTAACCTGATGAGATGTTCTCACACGGATCTTATCAAAATCAAAGGCAGGTGTTTCCGCCTGTGTTTGCATTTTTTCAGGCTGCACAGGACGCTCATTCGCCACCGGTTCCTGATAAGTTATCTCATGGATATCATCCTTATGAACAGTCTCCTCTTTCTTAAGAGAAGTAGCCATCATGACACCACTGACCTTTTTCTCCATACGGGGAACTTTCTCTTCCTCAGCAGTATCTTTACCCAAAAGTGCTTCATTTTCCTTTTCTTCTGCCCTTAAACGGCGCTCTTCCTCCCGCTCCCTGCGCTCCTCTTCACGCTCTGCACGAATACGCTCCTGCTCTTCCCGTCGGATTCTGGCAGCTTCTCTTCTGCGTTCCGCATCTTCAGCCGAAAATTCACGAAACTTTTCAGACCCACTTCTTACACTGCCCAAAAAAGACTTTTCTGTCACAAGAATCAAACTTACAACCGAACACAGCAGAACAACCAAAATCGTACCAACGGTCTCAAGGTTATGATGCAGAAGATACGTCAGGCTGCCTGCCAGTACTCCGCCGCCTTTTCTCCCCTTACTGCTGTGAGCATAAATTGCTTTTACATCAAAACTTTCCAATGAAGTTACATTGCCGCTGATTAATTCACACATCACGCCAATCATCAATACAAGCACAATACCTGATATTAATTTTCTTAAGGCTGTAGGATTCCCTTCATTGGCAAACCAGAATGCAACTCCTATAAACACCAGCACAGGCATTACATAAGACAAAAAACCAAATATACCGAACATAATGTCTCTGATGCCATTGCCTACAGGACCAACTACACCGAAATTGCAGAAAAATAATAAAATCATAAACAGAGACAATACAATCAATCCGATTTCGCTAAACAAAGCACTATCCTGCTCTGCCTGTTTTGCATCGATTCGTTTAATCGCATCTTTTGAACTGTTTATTTTTTTTGTAGATGTGCTCTTTCCCGAGCTTTTTCTTGAAGAACTCCCTCTTGAAGTATTTGTATTTCTTGTAGATCTATTTGATGAAGAAGCCATTTCGCTTCACACCTCCGATATTTCTTTTCCTAAAGGATAAGTATATCATTTTTCTTGCCATTTGTCATTAGTTTAACAGAACTTTTCCGAATGCTTTATTGGCTCTTTAAATCAATCAATTCATGCAATTTACATATAGCCTTATCAATTCCCCCTACCTCATCAATAATCCCATGTTTTACAGCCTCTTCTCCCACAAGAATCGTACCGACATCCTTAGTAAGAAACCCTGTTTCCATCATCAGTTCTTCCAATTCCTCTTTGTTAATATTGCTATGCCGACAGACAAAACCGGTAATACGGTCCTGAATCAATTTAAAATAATCAAATGTTTGAGGAACCCCGATTATCATCCCATTCATACGCACAGGATGGATTACCATAGTCCCTGTGGGCACGATAAAAGAATAATCCGTACTAACAGCAATAGGCACTCCAATGGAATGACTTCCTCCCAACACCAAAGACACGGTAGGTTTGCTTAATGATGCCAGCATTTCTGCAATTGCCAATCCGGCTTCCACATCTCCACCCATCGTATTTAAAATTACGAGCACCCCCTGAATTTCCTTACTGTCCTCAATTGCCGCCAATTGCGGAAGAACATGCTCATATTTGGTCGTTTTGGAATTATTGGAAAGATTATCATGTCCTTCTATTTCACCAATAATAGATAAAAGATGAATATCCTGATGCTTATCATTTTTGTCCAGTGTCAATTGTCCGATTTGCTCAATCCGCTGGTCCTGATGCTCCTCCGCCTTTATTTTATCATCCTGCTTATTCTGCCCCATCTGATATCCTCCTGCCCAAAAGACCATACTCTCATCGAGCATGGTCTTTTACTAATTTTTGATATCAGTATTTACATTTTCCAAGAAAATATTCATTCACAACTTCACGATTTACGGGATGTCAAAGTCATCATCATCCGCTACTTCGTAATCGTAATCCATAACCTTTTTGGTATGCTTTTTAGGCAACGGCAAAGGATTTTCTATGTAATTGATTGCAGGAGCCGGAGCAGTAGCTTCGCTCGCTGTCGCTTCCTCTTTGGCCGGTTCCTCTTTAATCTCCTCCGGAGCATCCATATCAATAATCGCCATTCCTTTATCCTCCGGCACCTTCTCTTTTTCAATCTTCAAGGTCATCACATCCGGCAGACCGCATCCGGCTAAAATCACGCAAACCATATACAAAACTGCAGCTCCGTTAAAATATTCCGGTGCAGTAAATCCACTGCACTGCATTGCGGCCAAAAGTGCCACAGCAAAAAACCAGACAATTCGATTACCCATTTTCTTGCTGCACCAAAAACTGAACACACCCAACAAAAACAACACAGCAAGTAAAATTCCCTCACCATAAAGGCCACCCTGTCCAAGTTCCATCGGCGACAACCATTTTCCATGACTATAAAGAGCCAACTGCCTGGAAATAGAGCCAAAATTACCATGCATCTTTTTATAAGTCACAAACGCAATTATGATTATTCCCACAAAAACCGCAACCGGACTTCCCAGGAATTCAGATGCGCGTCTTTCAAATGCCCGAAGACTCCCCAGTCTGACTGTTTCATCTCTTGAAGAGTCCCATTCCTCCTCAATACGCAGTTTCATGTAGTCACCAAAACATATCTCACCGGTCAGAATCACTAACAGGCTGATACCGGTCACATCAAGATAGCAACACAGTCCAACAAATATACCTGATGCAATATAACACAAAACCGCAATAATCTGATCAGGCAATTTATCACAAATTGCCATACTGTCACCTATTCCGCCAATAAAATTCAAAGCAATTCCAAATATGAAAAGATAAACTAAAAATGGTGTCAGATTACAGGTTTCCGTGATCAAATACGGAGAAAAGCCCAAAAATGCAGTCGCAAGCAATGCAGGCACGACACCCACAAGTTTTCTTACTCCCATGTATACACTCACCGCTGCTCCTGCCAACAAAAGTAACTGTAGCAAAACAGCCGCAAACGAATGATTACCCAACAGCATCAATGCAATATTCATTAAATACAGGTATACCCTGTATCCGCCATGATCTACATAGGCATAAAAATCTCCATCCGTAACCTGTGCTTTCTCATAGATATCATTGCCTGCTATCTCCCACGAAACTGTAGAACGCAAAGCAATCATTCCGGCTAACATCGCCACGAAAATCAGGCTCTCAACCAACACACACAGCAGTCTTTTTTCTGTTAAAAATTTTCTCAGTTGCTCTTTCTGCGCCATTTTGTGCATACCATATACTGCGCCACCGGTAAGAGCAGCAACAACAACAGCACCCACCACTCCCGGCACCGGGGTATAACCCATTTTCACGCTTAAGGACATTGCCACCGAAAGAAGGCATGCGCCTGACGCACATGCGTAAAGGAGCCATATGAGAAATTCAGGTATTTTACTCTTGTTCATCTGCCAAAACCTTTTCAATGTTGTAACGAGGTCTCTGCTTCACCTCAATATAAATCTTGCCAATATACTGTCCCACCAAGCCAATCGCAAGAAGTTGCACACCACCCAAAAACCAAATAGACAACATAAGTGATGTCCAACCGGGCACAACAGATCCGGTGAAATAAGAAATCAACGCATAAATTGCGGCCAATATACAGATACAAACAATTGCCACACCCAATCCCAAAATCATGGTTATAGGCTTAACACTGAAGGAAGAAATACCGTTAAATGCCAATGCAAGCATTTTTTTCAACGGATATTTGGATTCTCCTGCTACACGTTCCTTACGGTCATAGTACACACAATCGGTTTTGTAACCAATCAAAGGCACCATACCGCGAAGGAAAAGATTTGTCTCCTTATATTGTGAAAACTGTTCCACAGCACGTTTGCTCATAAGTCGGAAATCCGCATGATTGTAAACCGTCTTCACTCCCATAAGTTCCATCACCTTATAAAATCCCTGCGCAGTGGTACGTTTAAAGAACGTATCCGTTTTACGTTCCTTCCTCACACCATAGACAATATCATTACCTGCGTGGAATTTATCAATCATTTCTTCAATAACAGTAATATCATCCTGCAAATCAGCATCAATGGATACTGTTACGTCACTCAAATCTTTAGCGGTAATTAAGCCTGCTGTAAGTGCAAATTGATGTCCAACATTACCGGCCAGATTCACACCAAACACCTGAACAGGATGAGCCTTATGTTCTTCTTCAATCAGTTCCCATGTGCGGTCTTTGCTTCCGTCATTAACAAACATGACAAAACTGTCTGCACTGATTTTACCCTTGGATACAAGGTCATTTAACACCCCGCGCAACGCCTCAGAAGAAATCTTAAGCATCTCCTCCTCATTATAACAGGGTACTACAATCGCCAGTCTATCCATTTTAATCCTCCGATTATCCTTCAATTGCCTGTTTCAGATCTGCAATAATATCATCAATATGCTCAATACCTACAGACAGACGAATCAAGTCAGGTGCTACACCAGCCTCTTTGAGCTGCTCATCATTCATCTGACGATGAGTATGGCTTGCAGGGTGAAGCACACAGGTTCTGGCATCTGCCACATGTGTCACGATTGCTGCCATCTGAAGCTTATCCATCATCTTCGCAGCAGCCTCTCTGCCACCCTTAAGTCCAAAGGAAATTACACCACAGCTTCCCTTAGGCAAATACTTCTGAGCCAACTCATAGTACTTATTGCTCTTAAGTCCGGGATAGTTAACCCATGCTACATCCTCATGCTGCTCCAAAAATTCCGCAACAGCCTGTGCATTGGCACAATGTCTCTCCATACGCAAAGGCAAGGTCTCCAGACCAACATTCAAGAGAAATGCATTCTGAGGAGACTGGATAGAACCCAAATCACGCATCAACTGAACGGTCGCTTTGGTGATATAAGCAGCCTTGCCAAACTTCTCTGTATAAGTCACTCCATGATAAGACTCATCAGGTGTAGTCAGACCATGGAACTTGTCACCATATTTATTCCAATCAAAATTACCGGAATCTACAATTGCACCACCCACGCACATAGCATGTCCATCCATATACTTGGTAGTGGAATGAGTTACAATATCTGCCCCCCATTCAAAAGGATTACAATTAATAGGGGTTGCAAAGGTGTTATCAATAATAAGGGGAACACCATGACTGTGAGCTACTTTTGCAAATTTCTCAATATCAAGCACTACCAGTGCAGGATTTGCAATGGTCTCTGCCAGAACACATTTAGTATTGTCTCTAAAAGCAGCATTCAACTCCTCCTCAGACATATCAGGATCAACGACGGTAGTCTCAATCCCCATCTTCTTCATGGTTACTGTCAGCAGATTAAAGGTTCCGCCATAAACGGTAGAAGACATAACAACATGGTCACCTGCCTCACAGATATTAAAAACAGCATAATAGTTTGCTGCCTGTCCGGAACTGGTGAGCATTGCTGCCACACCACCCTCCAACTCACAAATCTTCTGTGCAACAAAATCATTGGTAGGATTCTGAAGTCTGGTATAGAAGTAACCACTCTCTTCCAGGTCAAAAAGCTTACCCATCTGATCGGAAGTATCATACTTAAAGGTAGTACTCTGGATAATAGGAAGTACACGGGGCTGTCCCTTTGTGGGCTGCCAGCCGGATTGAATACAAATTGTCTCTTTTTTGAAATTAGGATTCTGTGCCATTTTTATACCTCTCAAATCATATTTTCATTACAGCAAACACCACCCGGTCAGGGGTGGTGCCTGCATCTTCAGTTTTGTCAGTTTTACTCGTCCCAGTTGTGATATACTGCCTGTACATCATCGTCATCCTCCAGAAGATCCAAAGTCTTCTGTAGATTCTTGATAGCGGTCTCATCGGTCAGTTCCACATAGTTCTGGGGAATCATGGTTACTTCAGCACTAAGCATAGGAATACCTGCCTCTTCCAAAGCCTTTCTAACATCTTCGAAGGCATCGGGATCGGTAACAATTTCATAACTGTCCTCTTCCTCTGCAAAGTCCTCTGCACCTGCATCCAGAGCAGTCATCATCAAATCATCCGCATCCATATCGCACTCTTCTTTATCGATGATAATCTGTCCTTTCTTGTCAAACATGAAAGATACACATCCGGGAGTACCGATATTACCCTGTCCCTTAGTAAATGCACTTCGCACATTCGCTGCAGTACGATTCTTATTATCTGTCAGAGTATCTACAATAATTGCAATACCATTGGGGCCATAACCCTCATATGTAATATACTCATAATTAACATTGCCTACATCACCGGCAGCCTTCTTGATACCTCTTTCAATTGTATCATTAGGCATGTTGTTAGACTTTGCCTTTGCAATAACTGCTGCAAGCTTGTAGTTGTTAGCGGGATCGGGACCACCCTCTTTTACTGCTACAGCGATTTCACGTCCGATAATAGTAAAAATCTTACCCTTCGCTGCATCATTTTTTTCCTTTTTATGTTTAATATTTGCAAATTTTGAATGTCCTGACATCTTTTATCTCCTTTTTCTTTCTAAAACATACACATTTCATCATACCATTCTTTTCATATTTCTTCAAGGGCTGATTTCAAGAACTGTTATCTTATGTATTTAATTCAAGACTAATCATAAGGGCATGGTTAACTCTTCTCATGATTTCACCATCCAAATGACACACCTTATCTTTTAATCTTTTTTTATCAATTGTACGAAGCTGCTCCAACAACACCACGGAATCCTTTTCCATATCATACTTATCTGCCCGAAGTTCAATATGTGTTGGAAGCTTCGCTTTATTCATCTTTGAGGTAATTGCAGCGCAGATAACCGTTGGGCTGTGACGATTGCCCACATCATTCTGAACAATCAAAACAGGTCTGATGCCACCCTGCTCCGAACCCACAACAGGTCTTAAATCTGCATAATAAACATCGCCTCTTCTCATTTTTCCTCCAATCTGCCAAACCGGCTTTGCAGATAGTATTGCCTGTTTTATCGGAGGTATTCAAAAATTATTCATGATAGCCGGATAAATCCTGCGCAGCTATCACTTTTCCATCTTTTATAAACACACGGGGCACACGATTTCCCAAATCGCATACCAATTCATAATTAAAACGGCCTGACAAATCTCCCAGCATTTCCACCGTAATGCGTTCCTCTCCATCAGCTCCTATTAAAGTTACACAGTCTCCCATAGCAGCTTCCGGAATATGACTCACATCAACCATGAACTGGTCCATGCATACTCGGCCAAGAATAGGTGCCTTTTTACCATGAATCAGCACGTATCCCACAGGGCCGGAAAGTGCCCGGGGATAACCGTCTCCATAGCCCACCGGGATGGTTGCAACACGGGTATCCTTCTCGGCAGTAAAGGTGCCTCCATAGCTGACACTCTGACCGGCATGAACCGTCTTAATATAAACAATACTGCTCTTCAAGGACAGCACCGGCTGCATCTCACCGGTACCTGCAACCACATCATCTGACGGTCTCAGACCATAAAGACTGATGCCTGCACGGACAATATCCATATTTGCCTGAGGAAGCTCTAAAATACCGGCACTATTGGAACAGTGCCTTAACAGACCTTTCAGCCCTAGTTTTTGTTCCAGCTGTTCTACAAAACTTTCAAATCGGGTAAGCTGAACCATGGCATTGCCTTTATCCACTTCATCTGCCCTGGCAAAATGAGTGAAAATTCCTTCAATTGCCAAGCTGCCACCCGCTGCGTACTCCATCACTTCACGTACAAATGCAAGGCCTTCTTCATCCGGTGTGATACCGATGCGCCCCATACCGGTGTCCACCTTAATATGCACCTGTATTTTTTTCCCGGCCTTTTGGGCACTCTTTTTCAACTCATCAAGCTGTTCCTTTTCAAAAACAGCCGGACGTATTCCTTCTTTTGCCATACGTTCATACGCATAAGAATAACTGTATCCCAAAACCAAAATCGGCTTCTGAATACCGTTTTCCCGGAGCAAAAAAGCTTCCTCCGGAGTAGCTGTAGCAAATCCATATAAATAATCTAATGGCTCCAGACTTTTTGCAATTGGAATTCCCCCATGTCCGTATCCATCTGTTTTTATAACTGCAAGCATCCGTGTATCCTGCCTGATTCCGGCCCTCATAAATGCCACATTATGCAAAAGTGCATCCAAATCAACTTCTGCGCATACTCTGCGATAGGTTTCTATCCGTTCCTTTAAATCCATTATCATTCTCCATCCATATAAATTCAGGACCATGCCATACACCCGGATACGGCCTCTGCAATATCTCCGGCCATGCATGCATACTCACCTTTCATCTTCGCCGCTGCATCTCCAGCAGCAGCATGAAGCCGAACTCCCGCACATGCTGCACGAAACTCCGTTGGCATCTCATTTTTCAAGTCGCCAGCTTCATATTGGCCCATAAGTCCTGCTATCATTCCGGTCAAAACATCACCGCTGCCCGCGGTAGCCATACCACTATTACCATATATATTTATATACACCGGCTGTTCTTTACAACATACAAATGTCTTTGCATCCTTTGCAACTACAACAGCATGCAAACGTTCTGCCACTTCTCTGCCATGTTCCCACAATTTTTCCTTCAAGCACTTCACCGGAACCCCAGTCAATCTTGCTAATTCACCGACATGAGGTGTCAAAATCACCTTGCGCTCTGTTTGCACCGAAAGCAACTCACACAACGAATGATCTGCCGCCAAAAGATTTAATCCATCTGCATCGACAACGAGCGGCTTGCGACTTTTCTCGATTGCGACCAGCAAAAGTTTTGCTGCTTCTTTCGTCTGTCCCAATCCCGGTCCTATAGCAATTACATCAGCCCATTCCATAGCCTGTTCCACATTTTCAAAAATGTCATACATAGCCTCCGGCAGACAAGTTTGTAAAATTTCACGGTTACTCTCATGGGTAAGCACCTTCACCATTCCTGCGCCAGCCCGATATGCCGCCTTGGCGCAAAGAACTGCCGCACCTGCCATACCTTTACTGCCGGCAATCACAAGCACCTTGCCAAAAGTCCCTTTATTCCCTGCCTCTGTCCTATCCGGAAGCCATGCACTTACATCATCCAGGCAAAACATATCCGGCAGACTGTCACCAAACCCTCTCTCATTTATACCAATATCTGCAACATGAATAAAACCGGCCATTTCACAACCCGGATACAAATACAGTCCTCTTTTCGCAAAGGCAAACGTCACCGTCTCATCCGCACATACTGCACAACCTAACATTTTTCCTGTATCACTGCAAATTCCACTGGGCACATCCAATGCAATTTTGTAACCCTGAATACAATTAAATATATCGATGGCTTTTTGATACTCTCCTGTAACCTCTCGTGAAAGTCCAACGCCAAACAATGCATCCACCAATACAGTATATTCCAAAAATTTTGGTTCGTCACTCCATATCACATTATAAGATTTTAATATTTTAAATTGCTCAGTCCATTGTTTCGAAGCCTTCTCTGCCTTGCCAACACACCAGACTTCTACCACAAACCCTTTTTCTGCCAATAGCCTGGCAAGCGCCAAACCATCGCCGCCATTGTTCCCCATACCTACCAGAATTAATATGCGTTCTTTTTCCCTTGTCCTATAAGCAATATCCTTTTCTTTACTCTTTTGTGTATCACAAAAAGCAAGCACTCTGTCCCTTGCAGCCAGAGCAGCCCGCTCCATCAATACCATTCCCGGAATACCTATCCGTTCTATTGTATTAGTATCATATTGACGCATCTTTGATGCAGTTACCACATATCTCATAATGTCTCATTCCGCTGCTTTTATTCTCTAATCAAGTGTACGCTCAAAAACAAGTTTTCGCAAGTCCTTTTATACAATAATCTACTCTAAAACAAAACAAAAAAACCGCCCGCCACATACTCAGTATGCTCTGCGGACGGAAAATGTTGCATTCTATTTTGTTATTTAGTCTGCTCAGACAGAAAAGCAGCATCAAACAAATCCATCATTTCAGCACCAAAAATGTCATTCATATAACTATAAATCTCTTGATTCTTGTACTCCATTTCCTGCTTTCTTATAAGATTTTTTTTCAGTTCAATACGCACCTGAGTTACCCACTCATCTATTTCACCTATTTGTACCGCATTATCATGCATGGTATCATAACAATACTCCATTGTATAAAGCATAAGTTTCATATTTAACCGATCAATTTCTCTCGGCAAATCAATGAGCTCCTCCTGATAACTCTCAAGCTTTTCATTGCACTCTGCTATCAGACGTTTGTTGTCCTCTATATCCTTCTCGAGTTTCTTATTGCCGGTCTGAGACACTTCATCCACCATAGAAACAATGTCATTCATCATTTTCTTCTTAAGGCGCTTGATTTCTTTCATCTCAGTATTTAACTTACCCTGACGCTTTAACTTGGCATTTAATTCCTCTTCGATTTCCTTTGCCATTGCACGTCCCTGCTCGTCCAACAACCGATACCATTTATTATCCAGTGTCAGTATAGGAATCTTCTTACCTACCAGAGCCTCCGAAAATCTGTCCTGTTTGCCCTTATCTGCCATAAAGCCTCCTCGCGTCCGGTCCACTCATCTACTTCTTGCCCTGAGACATTCTGTTGATGTTATAGGAAAGTTTCATCAAACTATCCGAAAGATGTACATTCTCGACAAGAATTCCTTCCGGCACATTCAAATCCACATGTGCAAAATTCCAAATTGCCTGAATGCCATTATCTACTAATACATCCACAATATTCACCGCACTGTTTTTCGGAATTGTAAGCACTGCGATATCGATATCATTTTCACGAACAAAATGCTCAAGTTCTTCCATCGGCATAACCTTAATACCTCGGACATCCTCGCCTACCAAATCAGGATTTTTATCAAACATTCCCTTAAAAATGAATCCTCGACGTTCAAAATTCAGGTAATTACCCAAAGCTCGTCCAAGATTACCGGCACCGATGATAATAAAATTATGTTTCTGGTCAAGTCCTAGAATTTTACCGATTTCCTGATATAAATACTCTACATTATATCCATAGCCCTGCTGACCAAAACCACCAAAATTATTGAAATCCTGACGAATCTGAGAAGCCGTAACTTTCATAAGCTCACTAAGTTCCTGTGATGAAATCCGCTCTACACCCTCGTCCTTCAAATCACCTAAATATCTTAAATACCTGGGAAGTCGACCTATGACAGCCTGTGAAATTTCTTTCGTTTCCATTTGGTATCCCTCCAAATCACGTATACTTATTCTATGGTATATCATACCGCTTTGTTAAAAGTGTGTCAATAATTTTATATTGTCTTTTCTTCTCTCCTGTGATATTATTCATGTACAAGTCTGTTAGCAATTCTAATTTACTCATTTTATTTTAAAATTTCTATATAATCTATTTTCATAAACGGTTCGAATAATTATCCCCATCGCACCTTGACAAAAGTATATTAAGATTTATTGATTTAATAAGGCTTTACACCTGTCTCCAGAAATGATAAACTATGCAGAAAGGAGTATATGCACCATGACAGATAATGAAGTTATAAATGCACTCTCCCATATGATGGAACCTGTTAACTCACAATTTAAAACTATCGAAAGTAGCCTGAATAAGATACAGAACACTATCTCAAATATAGAAAGTGATATCAAAACCATGCAGGGCGACATCAAGACCATGCAGGGCGACATCACAACCATGCAAGGCGACATTTCGGATCTTAAAAACAGAGTCAAGAAAATTGAATTGACTCAGGAAAACATCATTCTTCCACGATTGCAAAATATCGAATCCTGCTACACATCAACCTTTGATAGGTACAAAAAAGGGATTGATGAGCACGAGTCAATGAAACAAGACATCTCTGTATTAAAAACAGTCGTAACCGAACACAGTCTGAAATTACAACGAATCTCATAATCCCGGACAGGTGTAAGGTCTTATCAAATCAATAAATTTAAAGAGGAACAATCATGATACTTTCATGTCAAAATATAAGCAAAACATTTATAGACAATCAAGTTTTACAAAACATCAGCTTTCATATCGAGGATTACGAGAAGGCTGCAATCGTAGGCGTTAACGGCGCCGGTAAAACCACTCTTCTTCGTATTATAGTAGGACAAATGCAGGCTGATGAGGGTCTTGTAACCTTTGCCAAAGACAAAACCTTTGGTTATCTGGCTCAAAACGATGCCGTAGATACTTCCTGTACAATTTACGAAGAACTTTTATCCGTCAAACAGGGCTTAGTAGAATTAGAAAAACAGATTCGAGATGCCGAAGAAGCCATGCATCATACAGAAGGCAGTGCTCTTGAAGCACTAATGAAACGTTACAGTGATTTAACACATGCCTTTGAAATGGGCGACGGATACTCCTATCGCAGCGAATTAATCGGCGTTTTAAAAGGACTTGGCTTTTCCGAAGAAGAATTCAACAAATCCGTTTCCACTTTATCCGGCGGCCAACGAACCCGTGTGGCACTAGGCAAACTCCTTTTACAGAAGCCTGACTTAATCATTCTGGACGAGCCTACTAACCATTTAGATTTAAATTCCATTACATGGCTGGAGACATATCTTTTGAATTATAAGGGTGCAGTACTTATCGTCTCTCATGACCGATTCTTTCTGGATCGAATCGCCACTAAGGTTGTGGAAATTGATCAAAGCAAAGCAACTACCTTCGCCGGTAACTACTCTGATTATGCTGTTAAAAAAGAGCAATTACGCATTGCAGCTCTCAATGCATATTTAAATCAGCAAAGGGAGATCAAACATCAGGAAGAAGTAATTGAAAAACTTCGCTCTTTCAACCGTGAAAAATCTATTAAACGTGCAGAAAGTCGTGTAAAAGCATTGGATAAAGTGGAACGTTTAGAAAAACCCACTGAACAGCGCACAGATATGCGTCTGACGCTCACCCCCTACCGCACCAGCGGTAACGATGTATTAAATGTAGAAAACCTTTCAAAATCCTTTGGCTCTCAAAAGCTTTTTGAAAATGTGAATTTCGAAATCAAACGTGGCGAACATGTAGCTATTATCGGAGACAACGGCACCGGCAAAACTACCCTTCTGAAAATATTGAATGAGGTACACACTGCCGATTCCGGCAAATTTACTTTGGGTACTAATGTAGAAATCGGTTACTATGACCAGGATCATCATGTACTCCACGAAGCGAAAACTTTGTTTGAAGAAATTTCCGACGATTATCCCTACCTCACCAACACGGAAATCCGCAATGTGCTGGCTGCTTTCCTGTTTACAGGGGACGATGTATTCAAGTTGATTAAAGATTTGAGCGGTGGTGAAAGAGGCCGTGTTTCCCTTGCGAAGCTGATGCTTTCCGAGGCGAACTTCCTGATATTGGACGAGCCTACCAACCATTTAGATATCATGTCCAAGGAAATTCTGGAAGATGCCATCAACGGTTACGAGGGCACAGTACTTTATGTTTCTCATGACCGATACTTTATCAACAAAACAGCTACTCGCATTTTGGATCTGACAAGTGGGCAGTTTGTCAATTATATTGGTAACTACGACTATTATTTGGAGAAAAAAGATACTCAAATGGCAGCTTTGGGGCTGTCAGACACCTCTGCAACAAACAATGTTTTTGCCACAGGTGCCGGAACTAAAGCAACCGCTCCTTCTGAAACCAAGTTGGATTGGAAAGCCCAGAAAGAAGAACAGGCCCGCCAGAGAAAAAAAGAAAATGACCTCAAAAAATGTGAGGATAAGATTTCACAACTGGAAGAACGCTTAAGCGAAATCGATGCTGAGATGTCTGACCCTGCCAACGGTACTCAAGTACTGAAATTACAGGAACTGGCCAAGGAGCAGGAAGAATTCAATTCCCAACTCGAAAAGCTGTATGAGGAATGGGAAATTTTGGCAGAGTAAAGACCATAAATCCCATGCCAACTATGCAGAGCACACCACCAAAGGGCAGTGTATCAATTATTATCATATGATACACTGCCCTCTTTTCATCTTCACATATACTACCAGGTTATCCAGCAAAACCAATCAGGTACTTCTCTGCCCTTTATCTTAAACTTAACCGTCTTATTATCACCATAGTCTCCAAGTCCCCTAATTGTTACACTTGCTGTTCCACATTTTACGTTATTTTTATAGCTGTTCTCAATAATTTCGTAATCCTTACCTTTTTCAAGCTGCTTACCATCCACTTCTACTTGAATATATCTTTCTCGCAAAGTAATAGGTTCGCCTGTATATTCTTGAGGTTCTATTGTAATTGTTGCATCCTTAATAGAAAATGGTGTAATTCGATAAGAAGTTTGTAGTTCGCCGGTATATGCCCCCTTACCGCTTACCGTAACCTTCACCACATCTCCTACATTTACAACATTCTTTCTGTCCAGTACAGTACCATCTTCCAAAGAATAAACAATATTCTCGTAATCAGTTCCTGCAACCAGCTTTTTGCCGTTTACATCTGTCAAAACGGGTTTGACAATATAGTTTCCAGCTTTTGCAACATAGGGTATATCAGACGCACTAATCACTACAGGGGCGCTCTTATCCTGCAAATTCTTTAACTCAATCACAAAAGGTATACTTATCATTCCTTTAAAATTACCTTTTCCTTTTACTTTAATAATGGCTGTCTTAGAGTTCTTCGATGATGTAACAGCTTTATTATTTACATAAGAAATGGTATAGTCTTTTGAAGCCACCATATTCTTTCCTGCAAAAGACAATTTCAAAGCCGGGGCACTTCCACCTTTCATATAACTTACAACCAAATTCTCCGGAATACCCTGAATTAATTTTTGGCTGTCTTTCTCCAAATCATATGCTGCAATCTTGAATTTCTTCCTTATTACACCACTATATTTTCCTACTCCTATGATTTTAATCTCAGCAGTACCTGCATTTATATTTTTACCATATTCCACAGTGTAATCTGTCTCGTACGCCAAGGTCTTCCCTCCAAGCTCCACTTTGACATTCTGAGTTTGGATTTGTCCGGTATACAGCTTATCTTCAATACCACTGATTTGAGCCTTTGCAATAGATTCCCCTACAATTTTAAAAGTTGCCGTCTTGGTACCTGCATACTCCCCCTGACCGGTAACTGTAACAATTGCTTTTCCCTGCTCAATATTGTTCTCATACGAAGCGATATAATCCACTCCCTTGACAAGTGTCTTCCCCTTACAAGTTACTTTCAACTCAGGTTCAATAGCACTTCCTGTATAAATCTGATTAGGAATAGCCGAAATCTTTGCATTCTTCATAAGCGTTCCGTCTGTAATGGTAACATCAATCATCTTCCATCCGGAAAAATTACCTTTTCCCTGAACACAAATAGTATATACTCCCGGTAACCAATACGCAGGTACATCTCCATTGCGATAATCGTCTAAATCAATATAGTCAACTGTATAATCCCTATTTCTTACGAGTTTTTTACCATTGTATGTAAGAATTGGATTGACTAACTGAACCTTCTTTTTCTTAAAAGGCAAAACAATCTCATTTACAAGAACATCTTCATCATGTAAATTCTTCGTCTCGATTTCAAAATTAATTGTTCGTTGTTCCGAATAGTTTCCCTTTCCCTTAACTACCACTGCCGGTTCCTTTTTATTATTAAAAGATGCATTGGTATTATTTTTGTAGCTAAGTGTATAATCTACATTTCTAACCAATTCTTTAGAACCATCATAGATTTTTAACTCTGGTTTTATTGGCTTACCTGTATAAGTCTGCGGCAAGATATCTGTGATACGAAACTCTCCCTCTACAACAGGATTTTCTGCATACATCCATTCTGAGGTCATTAATCCTTTTGTAAAATAATCCGTACACAACTCTCCTGCAATATTATAAAGTTCTCTTGGCAATTCAACGTCATCCTTCAGATTAAGAGGCATTCTGATTTCCTGAATACCACTACAACCGCTAACCATCTTTTCCATGTTTTTGGCAGCAGGAATATCCCAGTTTCCTAAATCCAAAGAATCAAGCTTCTCACATCCATAAAACATAAAAGACATATCAACAATTCTGGATGTTTTAATTAATTCCAAACCAGATATTGTTTCAAGATTTTTACAACCACTAAACATACCAGACACATCCACAAGGTCGCCGCAGTATAAAAAATCAGTATTCATAGTCGTTAAACTGCTGCAGCCTTGAAACATACCTGACAAATTCACAGCATCTTCAAAATTAAGTCTGGAAACATCCAATTCGCACAATTCACCACAACCCTTAAACATATTGGAAAAGTCTTTTCCGTTCTCTGTAACAAATCGCGAGAATTCAAATTTTTCCAGGCTTTTACAACCTTCAAACATACTGGAAAAACTTGTTGTATTTCCAGCCCAGAAATCAACATCAACCACATCTGTTAAATTGCTGCATCCTCTAAACATGCAGCTCATATCGGTAACAGAGTCCGCCTTAAACTGCTCAAATACTATTTTACGGATATTATCACATCCATCAAACCAGTAAGCTGTAGAGTATACATCTTCTGTCATAACAATTACATTGGAAAATTTATCTTTATGTTCATGCCAGGGATATATCTTTATCTGCTCTGTTATTTCCGCCGATTGACTGCCGCTAATAAGCAAGGTGCCATTATCTGTAATGTTCCACCGCAAACCATCTGCTTCACCACCGACACTTCCTTTTGCTTGCAACCAGATTCCTTCCTCCAACTTTTTAGGGAACTCCGTATATTCATTTCCATCGGCATCACACATGGTCAACGGCAAAACAATTGCCATCTCCAAATTTTTAAAGGCTTTTATTCTAATAATTTGATTGCAGCCGCCCAATACATTCTCAGCGCTTTGCAATTTGGATACATCCCATTCTGAAAAATCCAGCTGCAACAGACTACTGCAATCCGCAAACATATTATCCATATTCACTACATTTGCAGTATCCCACCATTTAAATTCCAGTTCCTGTAAACTACTACAGCCCTTGAACATATTGGATAAATCAGTTACATTTTTCAGTTCAAATGCGCTTACTCCGCCATCAACAGACTGCAAGCTGCTACAACCCTCAAACAAGCTTGAGAAATTTGTTCCGGCAAATACATTATAATTCAATCCGGAAAACTCTCTAAAATTGCGACATCCCCGGAACATGCATCTCATATCACCCTGCATGTCCATTTCAAAGTAATTCATTTCCACTTCTTCAATATTATCGCAACCGTCAAACCAATAGGCTGTTGATTTTACATTTTTAGCGTTTAAAATAACCTTAGAAAAAGAAGCCTTATATGTATGCCATGGATGACTGGTAGCAATTACAACCTCTGTTGAAGTATCTTCTCCTCCAATAAATAAGGTATCTTCTTTGGTAATAATCCATTTTATACCACCTTTTTCTCCGGAATAAAGTGCACTGCACAGCTCAAAAGTATAAGTCATATTTGGGGGAAGTATCTCATACGCATCACCGTTACCATCTTCAGTTGCTGCGTACATCGTCATCGGCAATTCTATTACAGCCTGCAAATTTTTTACTGTTCTGATTTTCACCAGTCCGGTACAACCATCCAGCATTTTTGTTACACTCTCCAGTTTTGCACCATCAAAACTACTCAAATCCAACGTTTCAAGGCTGCTACACCCGGCAAACATTTCATCTGCACAAATGATGCCATCAAAATAATTTGACACCTCACCAAGCGTTTTCAGTTTCGTACATCCCGCAAACATACCTGAGGTATTCTCTGCATAATATGCTCCTGACTGAATAAATTGAATTTTTTCCAAATTGCCACAGTTCCGGAACATATCCGACATATCTGAAATGAAATTTGTTTCAAATTTGGTAAAGTCCACCTCTGTAAGATTACCGCAATCTTTAAACCATCCACTGGTTATTCTTACTTCCTTTGCATCCGCAACTACTTTCTTAATGAAATCTTTATGCGCAAGCCAGGGCGTTTCTCTGTCCTCTTCCTCAAAGAGCTCATCTTCTCCCGAAATATACAATGTCCCATCACCGGTAATCTCCCAAGTGATACCACAATACATTTCACCTGAATAAAGAACCTCTCCTTCGCCAACAGATGCGTCTCCATCTGTGACCGTACTATCGTCACCATCTACACTTCCCTTATCATCACCATCGCTTGTGGCTCCATTAAGCAGTGTATCAGAGCAAATTGTTACATCACTCTTCTCATTTACATGTGCAGCATTTGCATAGTCCATATTAGAAAATAACATTACTACCGCCAACACCCCTGCCAGCATTTTCCTGTCAAGTTTGTTCATAATTCATCCTCTCCGTTTGTTTTATTACAAAAAGAGTGCAGCTGTTCCCAACCACACTCTCATATTATAATTTTCTTTTAAATCAAACTATCCAAGGTCTCCCTAATCGCCTGAATGAACTCCAGGCTGTTCAGAATCACAGGATTCTCACAGGTGGAAATCATTGACAAACTCTTAGTCATCTTGCCATCCTCGATGGTCTTAATACAAGCCTGTTCCAACTTATCTGCAAAAGCCATAAGCTCTGCATTGCCATCCAGCTCGCCACGTTTTCTGAGCGCACCGGTCCATGCAAAGATGGTTGCGATGGAGTTGGTGGAGGTCTCCTCACCCTTCAAGTGCTTATAATAATGACGCTGCACAGTACCATGAGCAGCCTCATACTCGTATACACCACTGGGGGATACCAGTACAGAAGTCATCATGGACAGGTCGCCGTAAGCAGTAGCTACCATGTCAGACATTACGTCACCATCATAGTTCTTACAAGCCCAGATAAATCCACCCTCGGAACGAATTACACGAGCCACAGCATCATCAATCAAGGTGTAGAAATACTCAATTCCAAGCTCCTCAAATTTTGCCTTGTACTCAGCATCATAAATCTCCTGGAAGATATCCTTGAAAGTGTGGTCATACTTCTTGGAAATGGTATCCTTGGTAGCAAACCACAAATCCTGCTTAGTATCGATTGCATAACCAAAACATGCTCTTGCAAAGCTGGAAATAGACTCCTCGGTATTGTGCATACCCTGGATAATTCCTGCCCCCTTGAAGTCATGAATCAGCTGGCGCACCTCCGTTCCATCCTCAGCAGTGTAAACCAGCTCTGCCTTACCTGCTCCGGGAACCTTAATTTCGGTATTCTTATATACATCACCATATGCATGACGTGCAATGGTAATAGGCTTGGTCCAGTTCTTAACATAAGGAACAATTCCCTTTACCAGAATCGGTGCACGGAACACCGTACCATCAAGAATTGCACGAATGGTTCCGTTAGGGCTCTTCCACATTTCCTTCAAATTATACTCTGTCATTCTTGCTGCATTGGGAGTGATGGTTGCACACTTTACAGCTACACCATACTTCAAAGTAGCATTTGCAGAATCAACCGTTACCTGATCGTTGGTCTCGTTTCTATACTCAAGTCCCAAATCATAATACTCTGTCTTCAAATCAATATAGGGGAGCAACAGCTCGTCCTTAATCATCTTCCAGAGAATTCGGGTCATTTCATCTCCATCCATCTCCACCAAAGGAGTGGTCATCTGAATCTTTGCCATAATAGTTCCTGCCTTTCTTATATTTAATGTATCGATTATTTATCCTGTTTTCCCTGTCCTGCAAAAATTTCATGCAGTCCATTATTTACCATATTTTCATAGGCGTTAATTATATGCTGATTAGCCAGTTGTTGTGCCAAATCGGCATTTTTCGCTTTAATTGCCTCCAAAATCTGTTCATGCTCCTCATTGGACTTAGGACCTCTGTTAGCACTGCTAAGTGTTCTGCGACGCACACGAAGAACATATTCGTGGAAGTCTCTCAGCTGATGCTCCAACATTTTAGAATTACAGGCCTCATACATGATTTCATGGAAACGGTTATCAAGCTCAGCAAGCTGCTCCAAATGGCCTTTCTGTGCATGGAATTTGGCAAGATATACATTCTCCTCCATCTCCTCAAGCTGTTCCTCTGTAATGTGTTCTGTAGTCCAGCGTGCACACAAACCTTCTAACAGAGAGCGAATCATATAGATATCCTTGACATCCTTCTCTGTAATACCGGTAACATAGGCGCCTTTATTAGGGATAATCTGAATCAATCCCTCAAGTTCCAGCTGTCTAAACGCCTCACGCACAGGAGTACGGCTGACACCAAGCTCCTCGCCAATCGCCACCTCTTTTAGCTCCTCACGATCCTCGTACTTGCCGCTTAAAATATCCTCTCTCAACTTGTGAAAGACTCTTCCGCGCAGGGAGTACTTATCTGTCACTTCCTGCTTCACATCATAACCAGCCACTTTTTCTCTCCTTATCCAAGGGTAATGCCCTTTTCAAGGCATACTCTGTTGAGACACTCAATGATTTCCTCGTCAGTCATAACGGTAACACGACCGCCTGCATACTCCTCATCCACCCATTTTTTAATCTCAATTACAAGCTCTGAATTCTTATTAACCTGTTTATCGTCTTTAAGCTTGTAATAGGTATTAATCCAGTGTGCAATACCTGCCAGTCCGGAAGTATTGGAAATTGCACACAGAACTGGTCTGTTCAGGAATTTCTCAGTATCAAAAATATTGTAAATTTCTTCATTCTTCAGAAGACCATCCGCATGGATGCCCGCTCTGGTAACATTGAAGTTCTTACCCACAAAAGGAGTTCTGGAAGGTACTCTGTAACCGATTTCCTTCTCATAATATTCAGCCAACTCGGTGATAACTGTGGTATCCATACCATTCAAATCACCCTTAAGCTGTGCATACTCAAATACCATAGCCTCCAAAGGAGTGTTGCCGGTTCTCTCACCAATACCAAACAATGAGGTGTTAATACCGGAACATCCGTAGAGCCATGCAGTGGTAGAGTTTACTACCGCCTTATAGAAATCATTATGTCCATGCCACTCAATCAACTCATGAGGCACTCCTGCATGAACATGAAGCGCATAGATAATCCCCTGTACACTTCGGGGAATTACCGCACCGGGATAGTTTACACCATAGCCCATGGTATCACAGGCACGTACCTTAATGGGAATCTTGTACTGCTCCATCAGTTTCATCAACTCATGGCAGAAAGGCACAACATAACCATAGATATCCGCTCTGGTAATATCCTCCAAATGACATCTGGGACTGATGCCCTCCTCCAGACAATCCTTAATAACACTCAAATAATGCTCCATTGCCTGACGTCTTGTCATCTTAAGTTTCAGGAAAATATGATAATCAGAGCAGCTTACCAAAATACCGGTTTCCTTCATACCAATTTCCTTAACCAGCTTAAAGTCCTCCTTGCTGGCACGAATCCAGCTGGTAACCTCAGGGAACTGATAACCACGTTCCATACATTTATAAACTGCATCTCTGTCTTTCTTACTATAAAGGAAAAACTCGCTGGCACGAATCATACCATTAGGGCCACCCAATTTATGCAAATAATCATAAATAGTCACTATCTGCTCAGTTGTATAAGGAGCTCTGGACTGCTGACCATCACGAAACGTGGTATCGGTAATCCAAATATCCTTAGGCATATTGTGAGGCACAATTCTATCATTAAAAGGAATCTTAGGCACCTCCGAATAAGGGAACATATTACGAAATACATTGGGTTTCTCAACATCATCCAATATATACATGTGCTCCTCTATCTCTAAAAGATTATTCTTTTCATTCATTGTCACAGGTCGATTCTGGAATTCAACATTATTTTCGCTCATAAAAAAATAGGACCATCCTTTCCAGTATTGTTTTCGCTTCTCGCATAATTGTATACAATTATGCAATATATGTCAATACTTTTCTTGATAATCCCATTTTAATGATATTTTTTACTTATAAAATTGTATATTTATTCACTTATTTTGCTTTGTGCAACATACAGACACACCCTGTGACAAGCATGAGTGACGCAAATATCCACACAAAAGGGGACTTCGACTGAGTCCGAGGCAACTGACTAAGCGAATTTAAGCTTACACGCATTTCCACCAGTTCTTCCTCCATTGCATCACCATTGTACTCCACTTCCTTGGGATTACAACCATCAAAAGCAAGCTCATCAATATTCTGTATCGATGCCGGAAGAATCACTTTTTCAATTTCCGTATGATCCTCAAAAGCTCCCCCCGCAATCACACGTACACCATTTGGTACGATGACCTCTTTTGCATTGCCCCTATAAGCAACCAAAACTCCGCCACTTATCAGAAAATCCTCATCTGCGGATTTCTCTGCAACACCACCGGAATTACTCTGTTTGAGAAAATCATTTACCCATGCGGTATGAGCAAATGCTTTAGCTCCAACAGCAGTAACACCCTCAGGAATCATTACACCCTTAAGGTTATCACAGTGATAAAATGCCGCATATTCTATTTCCTTTAAATCTTCCGGCAGAACAATATCCGTAATTTTACTTCTTGCATACGCAAACCGGCTGATGGTATGAACATCATCCTCTACAACGACCTCTCTTAAGTCTGTATTCCTATAATAAGTACGTTCAACAATCACACCATCTCGTCCTGCTGAACTTACCTTACCCGGTTCCTTTGGTATCTCTTCCTGTTCCCCGACACCTTCCAACGGCTTTTTATCCTCATTTTGCACCGGTAAGCCTGCATTCTGTATAAATACAACTGCTTGATTATCCACTACGGTGGTGCTTCCCAACGTATCTCCCTGAACATTCACCTCGTAAATCAAACCAGCTTCTTTCTCTTCAGACATACCGGAACCGGAATATACGCCATCCTCCGGCACCTCTATCTTAATTGATTCATCCTCCGGTTTTACATAGACAGGCATATCTTTTTGCCGTTCATAAAACGCTTTGGCATATTTATCAGCATAACTCCCTGTCTCACAATGAATATTCAAAAGATAATCACCATCAAATGCATCCTCGCTGATATCCGTCACTTGAAAAGGAATTGTAATATCTTCAAAATTATTACAATCTGCAAATGCCTGTATACCAATTTTTTTAATATTTGGCGTAATTGTCATCGTTTCCAAGCCGTCACAATTAGCAAAAGCAAAGTCACTGATTTCCGTAAGACCATTTCCTAAAATTACTGTCTCTAAATTATCACAGCCCCAAAATGCATAAGCTTCTATTTTCTTGACAGCATCCGGTAAAATGATTTTTTTCACATAATCATTGTCTTCGAATGCACCTTCCCCGATAGCAGTTACCGTATCAGGCACAGATACCGTGGTCGCAACACCCTTGTATTTGATTAGCTCCCCGCTTTTGATGGTAAAAGCGGAGGCAGACGTCTCCGCATCTGCCTCCGCTGCAGGAAGCAGCATAACGATAAGTGATGTGATGATTAAAAATGCACCCAACAACCTTTTTTTGTTCATGCTTCTCTTCCTCTTATGCCGTCTTCACTTTGGGTGAAGTACGTTTATCTTTCTTCATGAAAAGTACCACAGACATACATGCCAATCCAATAGACAAGAACCACTTAGGATGAATTCCGTCACCGGTCTTAGGAGTACTGTCTACAACAACTCCCGCTGTAAGATTATCTGTATCAACATAAATAACATAAGGTGAAAAATGCTCTGCTGTGAAAGTTACACAAGCAACACCATCAATAGTAGTAAACTTAGTGGAAAGCTTATCCAGCCTGTTATTTACTACACTTGCAACCTTATTGTTACCCGCATAAGTAATCAGGGAATCCGGGATAGGCAAAGTAATGCTGATGGATAATCCGGTCGTATCAGTAATTTTCTTGGTACCCGTAGAATCATACAAACTAATGTCCATCGGGAAATACTTAATACCATCCACGTTGCCATATTCAGCTTGCAATGCCTTAAGCGCAGCCTCCGCAGCCACACTGCTCTCTGTAACCTTAATCACAAAATTATCAGAAGAACCTTTTACTGTTGCAGATACCACACCGGTATTGGACAAACCGTTTTTATCAATTACTACGGAATTGCCATTGCTCACTGCTCCGGAATTGGTATTTGGCTTATTACTGGAGCCACCACTGTTATTAGAACTTCCGGTACCACTTCCGGTACTGGTGCTGGTCTTATCCTTGTAGTGTGCAGTAACCGTTACATTACCTTCAGGCATAGTAACCACTGTGGCTGTCAAAACAGCACTTGCAATCTTAGTACCTGCGGGATCGATTGTCCAGTGACTGAACTCTTTACCGCTTGCAGGATCATTTGCTACAACAATGGGCTGAGAACCGGCAACATAGCTACCGGAACCGCTACCATTCTGAACAGTCAAGGTATATAACTTGCTGCTTGTAGCTCCATTACCGGAACCACTGCCGTTACCATTACCACTTCCATTTCCGCTACCACTACCATTACCGGAACCATTACCACTTCCATCACCATCAGAACCACCGTTTCCATCACTGTCTGAGGAACCGTCCCCCTTGGTGTAAGTAGCATAAATATCGGTATCTTTTGTAATCTTACTGAAATCAGAAGGCAACCATCCCGCAAAAGTATACCCCTCTCTTGTAGGAGATTTAGGCTCAATAGGAGCGCTTTCAGGTTCTACCATCTGCTTACTGAGTACAGTACCATCATGATCGATAAACTGTACTACAAATCTGCCATCCTTTTCTTCAAACTTCGCATAGAAGTTGGTAGGCTGGGTGATAGGCGCAGTTACATCACCAATCCATCCAATAAATACATAACCTTCCTTCTCAGGATCAGGAGGAAGCTCAACAACCTCACCAATCTTAACCTGACGGGTTGCCAGTACCGTCTTCTGATCATCATCATAGAAGGTAACCGTTACTTTCTTAGCATTGGGATCTTCGGTCTCATACATTGCATAGATGGTCATATCCTTACTGATGCCTGTATATGATTCGGACCAGCCCACAAATTCATAACCTTCTCTTGTAGGTTTCTCAGGCGGAATTGCATCCTGTCCCTGAACAACATACTGCACCTTAAGTTCGGTGCCGTCCCAATCCTTAAACTCTACTCTATAAGAAACGTTTACACCATTGGTATCCACAAGGAATCCATAAGTCTTAGCATACTCATATGCCACACTCTCCTCATTGCAGACAAATACCAAATCATTCGGTCTGTTAGGACCGGATGTGTCTACCGCATCCACTCTGAATCTGGTATAAAGACCGGGTACCGTCATACGCTGCAAGTTAGGGCACTCGGTAAATGCGCCATTTTCCACTACAGAAACAGAATCCGGCAAAATTACCTGAATCAGCTTCTCACAATCTGCAAATGCACGCTCCGGAATATTCTCAATCATGGAACTGCTAAGGTCAACAAAAGAAACCTTGGTATGCGCAAAAGCCTCCGGTGCAATTTCCTTGACGTTCTCCACCTCAGAAGTCGTAATACTTCCGGATTCACGTCCCTCCAGATATTCGATAATCTTATACTTAGCGCCTGTGGAATCCGTCTGATAAATAATGGAATTATCACAGGTAAAGTAAGGACTGCCCTGGAAATTAACATAATCAAGCTCACTACATCCGGTAAAAGGAATAATACCTATCTCGGACACAGTCTCGGGAATGGTTACGTCTGTGAGACGTTCGCATCCCTTAAATGCATAATCCCCAATAGAAGTTGTATTTCCATACAATGCAACCTTCGACAAAGTGGTCCAGTTTGCAAAGCACCCTCCGTCCACATCATCTTCCAAATCAGCATCTCCGCTGACTTCATTCAAACCATATGCAGTCAAAGTCTTATAAGTCGCATCCTCTAACAGGAAATATGCATCTCCGGCCTCATTACTGTCTACTTCCTTCTCCTTGAAGAGACCTTCCTTAATGCCTTCAATTCCTTCCGGCAAAACAATATCCATCACAGCACTCCACAATGCCTGCTCGTCCTCGGTCAATGTAGGATCAGCATAATTGGCCGGCTCCGTTTTCTTGCCAAGCACAGACTGCAAAGCTTGTGCGTACTCATCTGTCATATAAGGATATACATACTCTCCTGATGCAGAATCAATTGCGGCAAAGGTAGTATTAAAGTTTCTCAAATCAGCCAAAGTGGGATAGTCCACCAACTCATTTTTATCAGTTTCAGGATTATACTGTACTGCAAGGTTCTCAGGCCATCCACTATAAAAAGTAATATAAGATAATTTCTGTGAACCGGTGTTAATCTTGTTCGCAGGGTCCATTGCATAACGGAAAGGCTCTGAAGTCGGCGAAATCGGGCCTGTAAAGGTCAGCTTCGGCTCACTGCTCACCGAACCGGTACAATAAGGACTCTCCTGATGTCTGCTTACCTGCTGGGTCTGGAATGCCTTCTCACCAATGGTAAGCGCAGAAGGGTTCTCAAACACAACATGTTTCATATTGTGACAGCCAATGAATGCCTCTGCCGCAATATTCTGTACAGTTGCAGGTACAATCAACTTCTCCAAAGAACAATAATCCTTAAATACATTAGAATTAATTGTTGAAATATAGTAAGGACCTATCGTCTCCGGCAAATCAATCGTCTTAATTCCCATGGACAACTCAGTCTCAATCAGCTGATTCTGATTGTTAACACGATATGTTGCCTTTTTGCTGTCCCCTGCATCCACCGTCAACTCATAAATATTAAGCGGCGACAAATCTACATCAGACAGATAACTGAATGCAAAATAATGATCCATGGCAGTCTGATGCAGCGCGGAAGGCGAACTCTCATTAGTAGGACCCTCAAAATAGAAAGTTCCGTGAATAGCCGTACTGTCTGTATACTGCTGTTTAAACTGCTCATATCCAAATGCAGGAGTTCCCGTAGCCTGTCCAAAATTCTCCGTAATATTCATAAGGGAATTGCGGACCGTAATCGCCTGCAATGCCAGACAACCTTCAAAGTTACTGATATCCACATCCTCTGTAAATCCCTGAGGGAAGGTAACTGCTTTCAGATTTCTACAGTTAACAAACATATCACAACCCAGGTTACGCAATGCAACATTTCGACCCTGTCCACACAAATCAATCGTCTGAAGATTCCAACATCCCTTAAACGCCGCATCACCGATAGCTGTTACATTGATAGGAATGGTAATTGTCTGAAGTGCCTGACAATCTTCAAATGCATGAGTACCAATCGCTGTAATATCCGATGCCAAATCCATTGATACAGTACTCATATTGTAGCACCCTGCAAAAGCATAGTTTCCGATAGTATTGAGAGCGTTACTCAATGTAATACTCTCCATAGAGGTACAATTATAGAACGCATAATTACCGATACCGGAAAGATTCTCACCTACTACAAGATGAACAATGGAACCCTTACTTGCGAAAATACCATGCTCTTTGTCTACATTACCTGCAATCGTCCAACCACCGTCACCTGCAGTACTCACTGCAAGATACTGGTTGCCGATATAAGAAACCGTTGCGTCTTTAATACGCATATATGCTTCGCTGCTGTCAGTCGCCACAGGCTCCGTAGTACCATCCGGCTTGTAATTAGAGGTCGGATAATAATAGAGTTCCTCTGCTTCCAGTTCCTGCCAACTGGAATAATCTCTGTAATAACAAGGATTATATGCATAAATAATCTGCTCTTCTGTGATTACATCACCGGTAGAAGGATCCGTTACCGCAGGAATGATTTCATCAACAACTCTGTAAAAAAGATAGTTGCCCGACTGACCTACTGCAACATAACCCTGACCGGTACCATCAGTGGTACGATAGTTCAGATACGCATCCACCGTATCAGGCACAGTTAAAGTACCACCCGTAAGTGCACCTACACTGTTATATCCCAAAATAACAGCTATTCTGGTAGGACCGGTATCTGTTCCGTCAGGCGCCACATAAGCAAACTGGAATGTACCGTCACCGGTAGTGTAAATCTTGCCGTTATAACTGGACAAATCCGGAATGTTATAGTATTGCGCCATCTCCGTTTCACCCAGCTTATGATTGCTTGATCCGGTAGTATCCGCCGATACCTGTTTCAATCCTTCTACAGGAATTGTCGCTATCAAAATTGCGGATATCAGACAAATGGTACCGAGTGTCTTTCTGACTGTTTTTCTAAGTCTTCTGCCTTTTTTCTTAAGTTCCTTTGCCATCTTCCTACTCCTTTTTCGCTACCTTTTTGGCTACTACCACAAACCTTCCGTTCTTCTCCTGATAATCACAGGTTGATAACGTCAAAAGTCTGTCTCCGTAGCTGGCGGTTACGCCGGTGTCATAAAGCGACACGGCCGCCATTTCTTTCATGTTGGAATTAAATTCCACTTCACTCATCGCATCAATAAACTGATAGTACTTAAACACTACATCCTGCTCACTGTAAACCCGTGAGCGGAATACATACATCACTTCATAAACGCCTTTTTCATAAATTGTATCAAATTCTATGTATTTATGCTTTTCATAATAGGACTTATTGCTGTATTTATCCAAATCACCAAACATCTTCCCACTCTGCATGTGATGACCATACAAAATCAAGTTGGTACTTGGCTTAATCACATCACAATCCTTGTCCATAAAAATGGAGCCATTCTTGTCATATTCCTGATTCAGATTATGATCCAGATAATATTCGTTGTCAGATGTTTGCATGACAGGGTAATCTATATATGTATCGTCAATTTTGACCCATCCGATTAGCTTTTTGTTCTTTTTTAATAAAATTTTATATTCATCAAGAACTTCCGGTACTTCCCAGTCCTCATCATTGGTATAATTGATAACAACCTCATCCTCAGGAAATGCCGTAGCGGAAACTGTCGGTTTCTCCTTCAGCGCAAGAAGCTCATCATAACTTGCCTCTGTTCTCTGTAAAAAAAAGGAGTATACCGCAAAATATCCCAAACACACCACGGCAACTACTGCACAGGCAAAAATTGTCCTTTTACGGCGTTTCTCCTGTCTCTTAAGTTCTTCTAAAACCGCCTCTTGTGAGACAACCACTTCGGAACCGTTCTTCCCGTTTCGGGACTTACTCCCGGCGGCATTTTTTCCACCCTTAGCAGACTTCTTTAAAGTTTTTCCTTTTGAGCCAACCGAAGTCTGACTTCCGCGCTTGATACGCTCAATCAATTCATCTTCAAAATCCTGGCCTAACAGAGTATAAAATTTATATTTACCGTTACGCACATCATCCCGCAACTGTTCAAGCTTTGCACCTGTGAATCCTTCCGACTCTGCTCTAAGCCGGTCTATTACTTCTTTATCCCGCAGGGCACGCTTATAATCTGCCTCTGTGCGAAAGACTCTTCCTTCCACACTATATTCATTCTGAGCCATATTATCATCCTGCTTATACACATACTTATTCCAATTTATCTTATCATATCTATTTTACTATATCTCGCAATTAATGCAAGTGTTTTTCCATATCTTGTACCAATAACTTTCAAAGAAATTTATTCCAAACGGGGAAACATAGACATCCCCCGACGCATACAATACATCATAAATAAACTTCTAAATTTGGAGGCAATTAACTATGGGAAATTTGTATTCTAACAACTGCAGCTGCGGCTGTGGTTCCAACATTCTTGGCGGCAACGGCAGCGGCAACAGCTGCATGTGGATTATCCTGCTTCTGCTCTTCTGCGGTGGCGGTTGCGGCAATGGAGGCGGCATTCTTGGCGGCAGCAGCTGTGGCAACAATAACAACTGTTGCGACTGGCTGATTTGGATTCTCCTCATCAGTTGCTTCTGCGGCGGCAATAACAGCAACAACTGCAACGACAATTGCTCCTGCAACTGCAATTCTTGCTGCTAATCAGATTTTAAAGGCAGGCTCCTCCGGGAGCCTGTTTTGCCATATTTTAATTAGCTCATGCATAAAATACATAGACAATCATTCCCTGCACAGGAGGCCTCATGGATAACCATCAATCAGACCGGGTATTGGCCTTTGATTCCCTTTTTACTACCAACCATATACAAATGCTAAAACTCCTTGTCGGCTACATGGATCCTACTGTACAAGGTAAAATAGCGATTTATATAAAGTTCATGGAACTTCAGCACACAATGAAAATGGTAACCAACCATCCTGCACTTTCTGTCTCTCCTTGTCAATCGGCGGATGGTCCCGGTCCTCTCACTGCTCTTTTGGATGAAATGTATCCGTTTTGCCGTCCGGAAGAAAAGGAACATCTGCAAAACATAAAAAACATGTTTCAGACTTTCGAAAACATGCAGGAAATGATGGAAATGATTGAAGTTCTAAGGGAAATAGCCCCGGAAATGTTCTCCGGAACAGAAAATGGCGGACCGGATTTTTCCCAAATGATGAATATGTCACAGGGAATGGATATGTCACAAATGATGGATATGATGAATATGATGCAAGGTATATTCTCATCACCCAATGAATCAAATTAAATCATAAAGGAGATTTGCTATGTCCGAACAAAACGCACGACCTGCCTGGATGGAGGACGAACTGGTAAAGGATATTCCTGAAGCCAAGCTGAATTTTTTGAACAAAATATTTCACGATGCCAATCTGCGTAAACAAAACCTAAATGCCGGAAATAATCAAGCCGCAATGTTACGTGTAATGATGCCTGTAATAAAGCAGGCCCAAGCCGCCAATCTCTCCTTCTCCCCCCAAGAGTTACAAGCGGCCATTGCAGCCATCCGTAAATATAGCACCCCCGAAGAATTGGAACAGATTGATAAAATTTATAACCAACATATGAAATAACGGAACAAACTCTCAGAACAAAAGGAATTTAACCCCGCAACCGGTATTCACCAACTGCGGGGTTTTTACATTTCAATTGCTAATTACCACAAATCTCAGAACACATTAAATTGCATTTCGATTCAAGCTGTGAATTGTCCTGGTTGCCTTGCCAAGTGCAGCCTTAATCTCCTGACTGGCTACATCCATGCCCTGAGCCAAGGTCTGAACCTCCTCTGCTACCACCGCAAAGCCTCTTCCGGCCTCACCGGCACGTGCCGCCTCAATGGAGGCATTCAGAGCCAGAATACGCTGCTTGCTACCGAATCCGGCAATCTTCTGTGCACTTGCATTCGCGGCATCAATCTCCACGATAGCATTCTGGATTCCTTCCTTCAAGCCGTTAATCAAATCAGAATTCATATAAGACACATAGCTGGTACGCACGAACATATTAATTACATCACCAAGTAAATTAGCCGATGCTTCAATCTCATCACGGGTTTTTACTTTTACCTTATGAAGTGCTCTGATATAAGCATCTTCGTCAATCCCCAACTCTCGTGCCGTTGCTCTGAAACGATTCTCGTCCGGATTCTCAGGAAGAACCTGACCACCAATAACACTGCCCAGCACAGTACCATCTTCCAAGGTGATGGGAATACCAAAATCCACTAATCCTGCGTGGCAATTATATACCCCTTTACCCTCTTGGTCATTCTTCACACAACGTCTGCAGCCTTCCTGACTGCCGCGGGTCAGTTTAATACAAAAGTCTGTAAAATTATAACAGTCACTGATATACTCACCGTCTGCACCCACCGCAACCGTTGCCAGTCCGGTACTCTTCGCCCAGTTATTCATAATCTCCTCAAACTTTCTCATATCACAGAAATCTTGAATTTTAACCATTTCCCTCACCTTGTCTTTCGCTAGTTATTTTATTCGTCTATACTGTTTTCTGCAACCTTAGCAGCTCTCGCAGCCACTTCCTTCTCCTGTACATCGGAAGGAGCCTGCTCATAGCGCGCGAATTCATAGGAATATTCGCCACGGCCACCTGTCATGGAACGCAAATCCGTACAATATCCAAACAACCCACTCATAGGAATATCTGCCTCGATAATCTGCTTGCCGCCATTCAAAGGATTCATACCCAACACACGGCCTCTACGTTTATTCAAATCACCCATAACATCACCGGTATATGCATCAGGAACCGTAACCTTCAGAGATGCAATCGGCTCAAGCAAAACAGGATGTGCTTCCATGAAGCCTTTTCTAAACGCCTGAATGGTAGCCATCTTAAACGCCATCTCAGATGAATCCACTGTATGATATGATCCATCATACAATACTGCTTTAACACCCACTACGGGATAGGCAGCCAAAGGTCCCTTTACCACAGATTCCTGCAAGCCCTTCTCAACCGCAGGGAAGAAGTTCTTGGGTACCGCACCACCGACAACTTCCTGTTCAAATACATAAGGTACTTCCAAATCATCCGCAGGTGAGAAACGCATCTTAACATGACCATATTGACCATGTCCGCCGGACTGCTTCTTGTACTTATACTCTACATCTGAATTCTTACGAACAGTCTCTCTGTAAGCAATCTTAGGTTTACTCAGTTCAACCTCAACCTTATATTCATTCAAAAGTCTGCTGACAATGATTTCAAGATGCTGATCGCCCATACCATACAGAAGCAACTGACGATTCTCTGCATCATTGACCACTTTCATTGTCTGATCTTCATGGCCAAGCTTCTGAAGCGCCTGGGACAACTTATCAACATCTGCTTTATTCTTGGGTTTATAACGCATATAAGTATAAGGAGTCGAAATTTCTGCCTGACCATACTTAATAGTAGTCGCCTTAGTAGATAAGCTATTACCTGTACGGGCACCTGACAATTTTGCAAGAGCACCGATATCACCGGCATGAAGTTCAGGAACTTCGATGGGTTTATTGCCCTGCAGCACATAAAGCTTACCAACTTTCTCCTCAATATCCTTATCCACGTTATAAAGCACATCATCCGCTTTCAAAACACCGGAGTTTACTTTAATAAGGGAATACTTACCAATAAAGGGATCCACAAGAGTCTTCCATACATAAGCAGACTTCGCCTTGGAGAAATCATAATCTGCATGATAGATTTCATTGGTCTTCATATTGATACCTGCAACCTCACGGTTCTCAGGGCTAGGCATATACTTGATAATATCATCCAACAAAGTATAAACACCCTGACACAATGTATTGGAACCCATAGTCATAGGAACGATGCTGCCATCACAAACATTGGTACGAAGTGCTGCACGAATCTCTGCCTCTGAGAAAGTCTCACCACCAAAATAACGCTCCATAAACTCTTCACTGGTCTCTGCAACAGCTTCCATCAATGTATCACGACAAATCTGCAGATTAGGCTTATTGTACTCAGGCACATCACATGCAACAACTTCTTTGCCTTGCCAACGATTACCGGTTTCAGAAATTACATTTATGTAACCTACAAACTTCTCGTCTTCACGAATAGGCAGATGGAACGGAGCCATCTTCTTGCCGTACAATTCTGTCATATCTTCCACAACCTGACGGAAGGAAGCATTGTCTACATCCATATTGGAAACATAGATAAAACGGGGAATCTTATACTTCTCACACAGCTCCCATGCCTTCTGAGTACCCACTTCGATACCTGCCTTACCGTTTACAACGATAATTGCTGCACCGGCTGCGCTGATAGCTTCCTCTGCCTCACCCACAAAATCAAAATATCCGGGAGCATCCAGAATATTAATCTTATAACCTTCCCATTCAATAGGAATCACGGAAGTACTGATAGAGAACTGTCTCTTTTGCTCTTCCTTACTGTAATCGCTCACCGTGTTGCCGTCCGCAACCTTACCCATACGGGAGGTGATACCGGACAAATACGCCATGGCCTCTGCAAGACTGGTCTTACCACTGCCTCCATGGCCCAACAATACCACATTACGAATCTTGTCAGTTGTATAAACTTTCATGTGTTGCCCTCCGATTTTCCGTCTTTTTAGGGCTTTCATCCGCTTTATCAGTCGCTTTTTCAAACCCCATAGCTTATTTTACTAAATATTTTGCAAAATTACAAGTAATTGTTAGTATTTTTGTATAAATTAATTCAAATTTTTTAAACAAAAGCTTGTTGATTTTCACGCTTTAAAGTGATATAGTAAAATATATAACCGTTTCGCCTGTCTTATGAATAAAGAATCAGGCTGAAAGAGAGGATTTTATGAACACAACTACCTTCGGATTTATCGGCTTAGGTTTAATCGGTGGCTCCATCGCAAGAGCTATCCGCGAAAAGCTTCCCCAGTCCCATATTATCGCATTCGATATTAATCAGGCATCTCTTGAAGCCGCTTTGTTGGACGGCGTTATCAACACCGCCGCACCGGCTATCGACGAGACCTTCACCCCTTGCGATTATCTTTTTTTATGTGCACCGGTGCAAAAAAATGATGATAATCTCAAAGCCATTAAAAACATCATTTCTGCGGAGTGTCTTCTCACCGATGTAGGAAGTGTAAAAACCGGCATTCATGAGGCTGTCGAATCCGTAGGCCTGCAGGCTCAATTTATCGGCGGACACCCCATGGCCGGCAGCGAACGCGTAGGCTATATCAATTCCAAAGCAATTCTTTTGGAAAATGCCTATTACATACTCAGCCCCACTACTTCCGTCTCCTCAGATAAACTGGAAGCTTACCGGGAACTGGTAACTACCTTGGGCGCAATCCCTTTGGTTTTGGACTGTAAGCAGCATGACTATGTCACCGCAGCCATCAGTCATTTACCTCATGTAATTGCATCAGCTCTTGTAAACCTGGTGGAATCATCCGATTCCGAGGATGGTATTATGAAAATGGTTGCTGCAGGCGGCTTTAAGGACATTACACGTATCGCTTCCTCCTCTCCGGTTATGTGGCAACAGATTTGCCTGACCAACACCGAAAACATTTCCAGTCTGTTAACTGACTATATCAATGCCCTGTGTGCAATCCGAGAAAAACTGGATGCAAAAGACGGAAACGAACTCCATTCATTTTTTGACAATGCACGAATCTACCGTGATTCCTTTATCAATACCTCCAGCGGTCCCATCAAGCGCGACTATGCAATCCAGATTGATATTGCAGATGAACCCGGTGCACTGGCTGCAATTGCAACCATTCTTGCCCTGAACAATATCAGTATCAAAAATATCGGAATTGCCCATAACCGTGAATCCGAGGGTGGTGTATTACGTATTGAGTTCTACAACGAGGATACTATTGCGAAAGCAAAAGAAATTCTGACACACAAAGGCTATACAGTATACGAGCGCAGTTGATTAAAACCAACTGCGCTCTTTTTACCAATAATTATTCTTTTTATAATTCGGATGATAATTTTCCACACTCTGCCGTCTGCCAATTGTCTCTCCAATATGCACAAGACACTCGGTCCCTCGCATAGACTGCGTTCGAATATCCTCGTCCAACGCAATTACACCAGGTTCAAAAAACTGCAGAATGGTCGAACCACCATGTCTAAAATACCCCTTTTCCTGCAAGCGAACAAATCTTTTAGCGGGGTGATTCTGAATCTTACCAACCATAAGCGCACCCACTTCAATCTGTAACACATCTCCATATCGCATAGTATGCAATCGTGTACAAATTCTATGATTGGAAGAATATGCTTTACATTGTACAGAAACCGGACGAATTGTATGAAGCTGACCCGGAATTGACACCTGTTTACCAACACGACCTTCATCAAGATACACATATCTGTGATAATCTTCCATAGCAAGACGATATATCAAACAAGTACCACCCTCATACCGGGTCATATCAAATTCACATCCAACCAGTTCACGCAAAGTATAAGAACTGTTCTTCACTCTGAGAATTAATCCATCAGATACCGGACGGGCAATCAGTCGGGCATCCGCTACTGCAATCAATTCGTCATCTTCCGCCTCTGTATGATACGGACGTTTACGAGTAAAAAAATCATCAAACGAACGAAAATTCTTACGTTCACACTCCGACAAATCAATATGATACTGTTCCACAAATGGCTTAATCTTACCCACTGATGACGGCAATCGCTCTTTCCATGCATTAATTTCAGATACCATAGGATTGGTTACTGTCTTAAGCATTGCCCGTCCCGGAACCGTGTGATACAGAAAATCCAACAGTTCTTTATTATACTCTTGTTCCTCTATGTACTTTTGTTCGCTTCGACTCCAGACTCTCATTCGTTCACAGTCTGGTATACCTCTATTCTGGAGGCATCCATCTCAGGCAGACCAACAAAGCTTGCACCATAAGCATAACCGGCATCCTTCATCTCAATGCGCACAATTTGCACAAATGCATGAAGAACTTCTTTTGTCCAAATTGTCAGGTAAGCTTCATAAATGGTACCAATCTGCAGAATCTCATCGCAATTAAAACCAATTCCACTCTTTGAAACATCATTAATATCAATGGCAACCTCATCAGTGATATTATTATCAACACGCTTCATAACCAAGGTAGACTGCATGGGACTTCTCTTACTTTTTCTTCTCTCCTGCATATGCTCCTCCATTTCCGCGACACTATTCGTCACATAACAACATTTGATACTATTATACCATTATCGAGGTGTTTCTACAAGAAGATTATTCCAAGAAAAAGTTTTACTCAAATATTTGTTAGCCCAACCTTACAAATGTTCGTGGCACCAAAGTATTGTATTTTCTCTCTTCTTGGATTACAATTACAAGAAACAATATTTTAGGGCAAATGCAGACAACAACATAAAAAGCCCGAAAAGGATGCAATTATGATTTCATGTTTAGCACGCATATTTATCAAAAATTACAAGGACACTTCCCTTCCCAGAGTACGACAGGCATATGGCATGCTCTGCGGCAGTGTGGGAATTTTTTTAAATATTTTGCTGTTCGCAGGAAAAGCAACGGCAGGATTGCTAAGTGGTTCCATCGCTATTACAGCAGATGCGTTCAACAACTTATCAGATGCCGGCTCTTCCATTGTAACACTGATAGGATTTAAACTGGCCGGTCAAAAACCAGACTCGGACCATCCCTTTGGTCACGGCAGACTGGAGTATATCTCCGGCCTTGTTGTTGCATTTTTTATATTGCTCATGGCATTTGAACTACTCAAGACCTCCATCGATAAAATTACCAATCCCAGGAAGCCGGAATGCACACCCCTTATCGTAGCTATTTTAGTAGTGTCCGTATTGATTAAGTGTTATATGGCTATTTACAATCGCAGTGTAGGCCAAAAAATCCAATCCGTAGCAATGGCTGCCACCGCCACTGACAGTATCAGCGATATGTGCGCAACTACCATGGTTCTGGCATCTGTTCTTCTGGCTCATTTTACCGGTCTGGTTATTGACGGTTATTGCGGTATTGCTGTAGCAATTTTCATCTGTATCGCCGGCATTAAAGCCGCTATGGATACCATAAACCCGCTCCTTGGCCAGGCACCTGAGCCGGAGTTCGTTCAGGAAGTTTCAGACATTGTAATGTCCTATGAAGGCATCCTTGGTATCCATGATTTGATGGTACATAATTATGGCCCCGGCAGAGTACATCTCTCCTTACACGCAGAAGTTCCTGCTGATGGCAATATTTTAGAAATGCATGATTTGGTGGATTTAATTGAACACACATTACGTGACCGCTTAAATTGTAGTGCAGTCATTCATATGGACCCTATCTGCGTCAACGACCCGGAAACAGACCGTCTGCACGCAGTTGTTGAGAAGATTTTAAATGAAGTTGACCCGATACTGACCATGCACGATTTCCGAATTGTAAAAGGCCCTACCCACACCAATCTCATTTTTGATGTAGTAGCGCCCTTTAATTGCCAACTCTCTGATGGAGCTCTCACGGAAATCATCTCATATAAAATCAAAGAACATAATCCTGCCTACTTCGCAGTGATTGATATAGACAAACAATAATCAAATTAAATATACAAATTTCAATATTTTTACAGCTCCAAATTTGTATATGCCCAAATTCGTCGGATAACGAAATTTTTCTTCAAGCCCGGGTTGCAAAATTATCATCACCCGGATTATCCTTCAATTCAAATTACTCCACATACTGTATCATACAAACCAGTTCGCCCTCTTCCACGCTGATAACGGCTTCCTTGCCGATAAATTCATTACTGATGCCAACAGGGTAGTCATTACTCATGGTAAAATCTGTTACAGGATATTTCATATTTCTGATATTTACGCCCTTAGCTACCTTACCAAGACTAAAGAGGGACAGCACACCCTCCAGGTTCTTGTTCAAATGCACCGCCTCATTCTGCAACACAAACATCATACCGGTGCCGTCCACAAGATATCCGCTGGCATCTTTATTTTTCAGATACAACAGGCACTGAATATTAGCAAAGGTATGGTCAAACCGGCCGCCGGTACCGCCATAGATGCGAAAATCCTTAAAACCGCGCTCCAGTCCATATTTCAGAGCCGCCAGCATATCCGTATCATCCTTCTCGCAGGGCAAAGTGATGATACGCTCAGGAATATCCTGTTTCAGAACCTCTAGCGCCTGCAATTCCCCGTCGCTCATGGAGTCAAAGTCTCCGATAATCAAATCCGGCTCTACATTCAGAATCCCACAATAGCTAAGTCCACCATCCACTGCAATGACCAAATCATCTTCTGTCACCGCAAGCTCTCCCATGGTCAAATCTCCTGCGCCAATCACATAGCACTTCCCATTCATATATGCCCGTTTTTCCTTCCTCGTTCTCTCTGCACCAATTCATTTATTTATATCCTTTGATGCTTTGCAGCATCGATTGAGGTATCATTTGCACAAATAAACGAATTGTAACTTACACATTTAAGGCCGATACAACCGGTAGAACACCACCGACCAAGCCGGATACTCCTCCACCTGCCAGCCTGCCGTTTTAAACTCCTCTAAAACGGTATCATCCTCACACCAGATGCTTACTGAGGCATTTGTAGCCGCCTTATTTTCCGCCAGTTCGATTACCTGCGAAACACCTGCCACCTCTTTGCAGCCTATCATATCACTCCAATAATGAAATGCCTCACCTTCATCACAACCCTCTAACAGCAAATGCTCTGTATCCGTCAGAAAGGCCGCCCGTTCCGCAAGTCTCTGCGCATTGGTATGATACATGATATCTCCGGGCATTACATTATTTTCAAGGCATCGTGTCTCCTCACTGTTCTGCACAGCCTGATATTCACTGTATAAATCCTTTTGGTTTACAATAAAACACAGACAAAACAAAATCACAAGTCCTGCCTCTATCCACTTTTCCTTACGCTCTGCCAAAGTGACAACCACAACAACCCACAGCATAGGCACAAGAATCACCACATAGCGATCAATCAATATAGGAGTCTTCAAAACCGAATAACCTACGCCAAATACCATAAAAACTCCGGCAGCAATAAAGGCACCCCATTTCCAATAATCCCTACGGGACTTGTCCTTCTTGGTAACCAAATAAAAACATCCCAAAAATAAAGTAACGGTAAGGCCATACTGCAAAAACTCCTTACTCATTCCAAGGAGCATATCCAGATATCCATAAAGCGTCTCTATGCTCAGCGCAGTAATCCAGTAATTACCATTGATATCTCTCATCTGTTTAAACATTACAAACATCCAAGGCAAATACAGCACTGCCATAATCAGACAGTACACGCACCACTGAATCAGAGTTCTCACATAATCTCTCTTGGTAAGCAACAGATACACCAGCAATGCACAGGAAACACCTACTGCAGCCACACCTGCAAAATAATGGGTGTATGCGGCCGCCACATTGATCACTGCAAGAAGCCCCCAATACTTCCATACTTTCTTATTGGCAGAATCCTTACTATATTGTTCTCCAAGAAACCACGTGGTATAAAAACCCAGTGTTACCAACAGCATGGCCATACTGTACATACGAACCTGCAAGGCATAGCGAAGCATATTAGGCGCACAACAAAGTGCCAATACTGCAAACAGCGCCTCTTTATCCCCAAAAACCTTAGACACAAATTGCTCTGTCACAATAACCAATGCTATCCAACACACAAAGGACACCAAATGATATGCAAGAAAGTTCTCGCCCAGTATTGCCACATCCAGCTTTACTGCCAGATAATACAAAGGCGGATGTACATCCAGCCCCGTCAGCCGAATCACATCCGTCCATGAATTTTTCACTAAATTAATGGTAAAATATTCATCAAAAGTGAATTTAGATTCTATGAGCATGGGAAAGGCGGCCATAATCAGTGTAAACACCACAAACGCATATAACCCAAGCTTTGAATGTTTCTTCCAATCAATTTTCGCCTTACCCATCACTCTCTCACTCCACTTTAACGATTTTCATTTACCATAAGCTGAACACGATTCTGAATCAGACCTGCCACTTCTTTTGCACTCTTTTGGCCGGAGAAATAAGCAGCCATTTCCTCATCCAGAATATTACGTATCTCAGAATTCTGCCAAGCTCTTGTATCAACAGTGGCAATATATGCACTAATCTCATCCACCTGTTCCTGTGTTAAGGGCTCCAGAATAACATCCTCGTCGTTAATCCAATAATGATAACTGTCTTCTACCTCATTACCATTTTCATCCTTGTATACAGGATTCTTGGTTGCCTTCTGCGCTAAAACTTCAAAACGGTCCTTGGAAATAGGCAACTGCCACTCCAAAGTATTTTGATACTCATCTGTGAGATAGTATCTCATAAACTCCCATGCCACATCCTGATGCTTCGATTTTGCAGAAATTGCATAAGAATTACCTACATACAAAGCTGCACCGTTTCCACCGGAGGAAGGCAGACCTACACAAGTAACCTCCTCACCAAAAGTGCCGTTAATTGCATACACCAAACTCTCCATTCCGCTAATGGAATGATTAGACAGCAAAGTTCTGTCCTCACGATATTGAGATTCATAACTGGTATACCAGTCTCCTTCATAATAACTGTCATCGATTTCTTCCGGAAGTGTATTTGCATATTCCATGATTGCAATAAACTCGGGTGAATCAAAAGAACATTTTCCGGTAGCATCATCTATAAATTCATTGCCGCAAATCTCATAAACAGTACTAATATAACCACCACGGGTCATCTCACTAAACAATTGTGCACCTTCCGGCATCCGGTCAACCACCGCCTGTGCCTCCTGCAAAGTCCACTCCTTAGGTTCACCAATTAATGACTTTTTTCCCAAATAAGTTGAAACATAGAATGAAGGAATAATCTCATAGAGCTTACCATCAAGCTTGCAGGCTTCGAACACATTGGTCATGTATTCTTCTTTGGATAATTCTTCATCCTTGGCAATCAGTTCTCCAATATCTGCCAAAAGTCCCTTGGAGGCATAACTACCTAAAGACATATTGCTATCCACCACCAAAATATCCGGCATATTACCTGCAATAATATCATTATTCAACTGAGTATAACCAGCCATATAATCCTCATCAGAAACATACTGGCTATAATCCTTAATCATAATTCTATGAGTCTGGCTGGATTTATTAAAATCTACCACACGCTGCTTGATGTCATTTGCTATATAATTGGTTGCAAGCACCAACAGCTCCTTATCAGGTACATCCTCCGGATTAACCTTGGTAAAAATACCGCCCTCAATGGTTCTGGTATAATTTATCTCATCATAAACAGAATAAAATCCAATAAACTGCTTATCATCCAGATACAAAAATGCATCAAAATGTGAAATATTCAGGTCAGAGTTTACAAAACTCATCATCTGCTTAGCATCCTTGTCGCCAATATGATACTTAAACACTCCCTGACTATTGGTATAAATCAAATCATCCTTTTTGTCTACGCAAAGATTACTCAACCCATTATAGGTTATATTCGCAGGCAAAGGAAAATCTGCTGTCATGGTTCCATCATTAAAATTATAAAATAAAACAGATAGTTTAGACCAATCATCACTGTAATAACTAAGAAGCATTCTGTTGTTCGGAGCCTCTGCGGTATAACCGGGATTCACAAGATACTTTTCTAAATCAGGCATTGCCTTAAGCTCCTGTGCAACACCGGTGGTGCTAATCTCAATAATTCCCTGAGTGTCACCGCCTACCAAAAGCGCAATATTACCACCGGGAATAATCGTCAAAGCACTGATATAAGCCCAGCTTCCAACTGCATCGGTCAGCTTTACGGGAGCCTCCCACTTCATATTGCCCTCATAATCCCAGCAACATACATAATTTTCTACAATGCTCACATACTCATCCGGATTAGAATAATCCTCAAAGGTATATGTTTTTACTGCATAAAACTCATCTCCGCGGAATGCAAAATTAGCAAAACCAGTATTCTCAAATACATTTAATCCATCTTCCTCTGATGTTTCCTCTGAACTATCTGCCGTTTCTGCCTCGATAGACTCTTCGCCTGTACCCATACCCAACTGCATATCCATAAGGGTAAAACCGGTACCGTCTGTATTCATCTTCACCAGTTTATATTCTTCATGAAAATCCTGATTGTATGAACGTGTTACCATATACAACACATTATTATGTTCAGAGATATCCATAATCGTACAATCATTCTGATTGGGAATCCCACTTAAATCGAACTCTTCCAAGCTATAAATATATTCCTTAGCAAGCGCGGTTCCATCCTTCTCTGCTTTTAGACTACTTCCTCCGCCGATGCCGCCATTAGCACCGCTCTCCTTGGTACATGCGCATAAGCCCAATACCATTGCTGTCGCAAGTGTCGCACTTAAAACTCTCTTCCATATTTTCATAATACTCCTCCTCGTTTAGTGTTTTCGTTTGTAATGACGCTCCCGAAAACGTTCAACTACATCTACCATCTTAATCCAAATAGACTTAAATGTCCAGTCTTTATGTCTCCAATAACCAATAAAACATATCATCACCAGCAGAATAGGATACACTAAAAACAATATCACAAAAACAGTAATTGTCCCTACAATATCCTCATAACCTCTGGCAACATTCTCCCAGTAGGGATAGATAATAGACTTGCCGTTCATGGAACGGGTACCGAAAGCTTTAATCACCTCAAAACGCTTCCATAGCTTAAATCTTGTAGTATTCTCCAAGACTTCTGTTTCACGTTCATTTTGCCCCAGCTTTTCACAAACATATTTATAAGCAAATTCCTTTACCGGATTAGGCATCAGTATTTCATAGTGATTAATTCCGTGACTTGTTCCATACGTTTCCAATGTAGGCAATGATACATACACCCTTGTCTTATCCAGTCCTGCCGCTTCCCACAACTTCCCCTCTTGTCTTTTTATCACACCGGTCACAATATGGGGAGTTCCATCGATATCTACCATCATACCGGCTACATTATTAGAACCAAACAACTGCCATGCTGCATCTTCATCAATCACACAATAATCCTGATTCACATCATTTCCCGAAAAATACGACCCATAAAGAAGTTTCTGCGGATGAAAAAGGAAAAAATCGCCTCCAATCCCCAATGCATCCGCCTCCATACTTCCATATTCCGTAGAAAGACTGATTTTTCCCTCTGCGCTGTATGCAGATGTCCAAAGTCTGGCACCCGGATTATCCGACTCAACGGTGATAGATGACTCCTTCAAATAATTTTCCAGATTAAATTCAAATTCCCGCAGGGTATCTTCCGTTACATTTGCATTTGCGGAGAAAAAGCAACTGACCTGTGCCACTCCGCCATCCTTCTTCCAACGCTCTGCCATATGTTGGTCAGACAACGAGTCCACCATTCTTCCGGTGATTCCCCAAAGAATCAAAAACACCAGAAATGACACAGCACCGGTGATACCAAGTATCCGTCTCTTCATAAAACATCTGCTCCTTAACCGTTCGCCAGTCTCACCTGATTCCCCGCTTCAACAGGGGCTGTAGAAGTAGTAATCACATAATCATATCCATATAAGGGCGCACTGATTGCAGTTCTGGTATCATCACTTGCTAACACCTCAACATCCACACGGGTAGCAATATATCGGTTGCTAAGAGGTGTACTCTTAGTCTCCACAATCAGAATAAACTTTCCGTTATTATCTTCTCGAATCGCACTGTTAGGCACCGTAAGTTCAAATTCTGAACTTCTCTCGCCCAAAGCCACGCTTAAAGACTGACCGTCTGTCACATCTCCCGTTATATCAAAAGTCAAAAGCTTACTCTGACTTGGATTCTGAGGATTGGGTTTGATACTTGTCAAAAGCACCTCCACATCATCATATCTCCAGGAATTCACAAGTTCCGCCACATTGCCTACAGATACTCTTCTGGCCTGCTCATTGGTAACTGCAAAATCCATAGTATAGCCTTTTCCTTCCGGCTGAATAGTAAAGAGAATTCCATCAGAAGGAGTATCCTCTCCGGATCTTACATTAACAGCAATAATCTCACCGGAAATAGGAGCCACTACCTCGCCGCCCACGGTCTCATTCTGAAGCTTTGCAATATTTTCCTTCATCTCGGAAAGAGTATCGCTCCACTCCAGCTCATTAACAATATCAGAAATCAGTTTTGCCTTAGCATCTTCTGCTTCTTCTACCAGTTTCTGGCGATTTTCAACCTCTTTTGTCCATTCTTCAATAGATTCCTCTACATTATCCTCTGTATCTGAGATTTTGTTATCGTATGCCTTCTGAGCCTTTTTAAGTGCCTTCTCAAGTTCCGGAAGCTTTGCTTCCTCATCCGCAATCTCCGCATTCTTCTCGTCAATTCTCTTCTTCAAAATGGCATTCTGAGCTTTGGCAGTCTCATACTGCTCTTTTGTTACTGCCGGCACCTGATTGCCGTTTTCATCTACAATCACCATGCCATCCTCATAATCCTTAATTATTTTATTATTACTATCAATCTCAGCCTGCCACTCTGCAATTTCCTCCTTGGCTGCATTTATCACATCTGCCACTTCATCATACGCAGCCTGAGCCTCATCCAGTTTCTTTTTCTCCTTTTTGGGATCTACTTCATAATCTGCCTGCTCTTTCCACGCCTCCAGTGTCTCCTCTGCTTCCTTAACCTGTGCTTTCAAATTCTCAATCTCCTGTTCTTTGGCAAGAACACGGCTCTGATAATCACTCATGGAAGAGGTATTACCATTCTGTGCATTGTCGAGAACTGTACCGGAAACCTCTCCCTGTAAGATAGCAATTTCATACTGAAGCAGCTGTTTTTCAAGCTCCTCTCTGGCTTCCTCAACAAGAGAATTCTCCGTACTTGCCAGCTGGCACAGCACATCACCCTTCTGAACAATATCGCCCTTTTGCACCTCCACGGAATGCACCTCATAAATTCCTGTTGCAGTAGAATCCGTAGTCGTCTTAAGCTTTACACTATAGGGATCTGCACTTTTCACAGTACCGGTTCCCCTTATTTTGGCCGTAATGGTTCCAGGCTCCACATATTGAGTAGCCACCTCCGGCAAGGAATAATTCATAATCGTGTTGGAGAAAAAGGTGAGCACCAATAGCACGCTTAAAAATATAATCGCTACTGTTTTGACCCATTCTCTTCTTTTACCATTATTCTCGTTCATCTTTTCGCTCCTCTAAAACTTATTCCTAAAAATTATCCCTTAATGCCACCCTGATAGGTAATACCATCCACCAGATATTCTTCTCCGTACAAAAATACCAAAAGACTGGGGACCATATAAATCGTTGCCACTGCAAATGCCAGTCCCACCTCAGCCGCATTAATCTTACTAAGAAAAACCGACAATGGATGTGTTGAACTGTCCGACAACAAAATTAAAGGCTGTTCCACCATGTTCCAATAATCAATAAATACCAGAATTGCTGCGGAACAAAGAGCTCCTTTGCACAAAGGAAGACAAATTCGTCTGAAAATCTGCCATTCTCCTGCACCATCTATCTGTGCCGCCTCTATCACCGATGTGGGTATACGTTTCATAAACTTTGTCAAAAGGTATACCGCAAAAGGTGAAAAAATTCCCGGAAGCCAGATAGACCAATAGGTATCCACCGTGTCCAGCCACTGTGCCACCAGGAAATTGGGCACTAACGTAACCTGATATGGCATCAGCATCAAAATCACATAGGAAAAGAAAATGATACTGCGTATTTTCCCCGAGTACCTTGCAAATCCGTATGCCGCCAGCGCTGCCACAGTCAGCTGAAAAATCACAATCGGTCCCACTAAAATGACAGAATTCCAAAATTTCAACAGATAATCCGGACTTTTCAAAAGAACGGTTATGTACTGGGAAAAAGATACCATATCCGGTATAAATTTCAAATTTACTTTTTCAGCAATATAAACCTTGCCGCCATTCTCATTCACCGCAAAAACCGAACCGTAATTGGCGGAAATCTCCGACGACGACATAAAGGAATTGCTGATGGTCAGAATAATCGGCATTAAAAACAAAATCGCAAAACCTGCAGCCAACAAAGTCGCAATAGCAATTCGAACAAATTCCCAAGCCTTACGACCGTTACCAACTGTTTTCATTCCTGCCTTCCGGGCAGGTGTCCGTCTCATAACCTTCGACATATCTCTACCCTTCTATATCCTTTCCAAAATGATTCTCTACCAAAAACAAAACTCCTATAATCACAATCATCACCAACGACATCAATATTGCAGCAGCCGAAAGTGCCTGATAATCCAGATTTCGAAACTTGTTGTTCATATAATGCTGCAACATATAAATAGTGTCATATGGATAATCTGTGGTCAACAGGTAAATTTCTCTAAAAATTTTAAAAGAATTAATTAAGGACATTATCGTTACAAACAAAATTGTGGAGGATAAATATCTGATCTTGATGTACAAAAAAGTCTGTAACGGCGTTGCACTCTCCAGCTTAGCCACCTCCAAAATATCCTTGGGCACACTGGCAAGAGCTGCCATAAACAAAATCATATTATAACCCAGATTTTTCCACAAAAACAAGATAACTATAACTATTGTGGAGTACTCTGACTTAAACCAGTCAATTTTATCCACTCCGAATACTGCAAGAACATCATTCACTGCACCATTATAGTGAAAAAGCACCTGCCATATTAACACAATGGACGCCACCGGCACCATCATGGGACTTAAGAAAAAGGTACGAAACTGACTTCTAAAAGGAATCTTTTCCTCAAGAACTATAGCCAAAAGCAACGATAACAGCACTGCCAAAGGAACTGCCAGCGCCGAAAATCGCACCGTATTCCTCACTGCTGTCTGAAACGCAGCATTTCCAAGAACATACTTAAAATTATCAATTCCCACAAACTGATTACTGATAGGGTTATCCACCATGGAATAAAACACTACCACAAGAAAGGGAATCAAAAAAAATACCAGAACACCAAGAAAGCTAGGGGCTATAAAAAGCCCCGAGCTAACCTTGCGTTTTCTCTGTATTTTTTTGGATTTCCCATATTTCTTCAAATCCATTACCTCTTATCTGTTCTCATTTACATAAACCTGAACGCGGCTCTGAATAATACTTGCCACATCTGTTGCGGAACGCTGTCCCTTAAAGAAGGCACCAGCCTCCTCTTTCACAATATTTAATATCGTTACGTCAGCCACCGTTGCAGGCTTGGCAATACCAATTAATTCCTCAATCAGGTCAGCCTCTTCTTCCGTGGTTGCATGATAGGTATAGGTCCAGTCATCACCATATCCGATAGTACCACCGCCATTAGCAAGAATCGGCTCTCCATTTTCGTCCTTCATAATCTCGCCATTTTCATCCTTAAGGTATTCTACCTTAAGTGCTTCTTCTTTCGCCTTGGCAAAATCAGCCTTTTTGGAAGAAAATCCATAGCTGTATTCTTCGCTGCTATTGGTGAGATAATTCTCAAGGAATGCCCATGCCCCTTCCTTACAGTCTGACTTTGCAGTCATGGCCAGACCGGTGCTTGCCTGCAAATAAGTGCCGCTATCACCATTTTCATTAGGATAACCAATAAAGCATACATCATTATCGTAATGAGCCGCCGGCATCTGAACACTCTGGAAATCATAAAGGTATGTCTGACTCAAAAGAAGCTTCCCATTACCGATTTTAGTGGGCTCTGAAGGTTCATCTTCTTTATATTCGTATTTCTCAGGGAACTGCTCAGCAAACTCCAACAAACCGATAAAACTTTCATTATTGAAATTACATTCTCCGGTCTCCCAGTTCACATAACTTCCCTGATTATACTGAAGCATCAATTCAAGGGCATACTCCTTGGTAAGATAACTAATCAATTCTGCATCCGGATGCTTTTTGCTGTATTCTACCATCTGTGCAACTGTCCATCCGGGCTCTTCACCCAGTTCGGAAGCCTTACCCACCAAAGTCATAAGTTCAAAACTCTTGGGAATAGCTACCAACACACCATCATATGTGTATGCCTCCAGAATATTCTCAAAATAGTCTGCCTTGGCAACCTTTGTACTGTTATCCAACCAGGAATTCAAATCTTCAAAAACACCCTTTGCCGCAAAACGCTCTATATTAATACCATTAAGCATCAACATATCCGGACAATTATCTGAGGTAATATCATTATTGAGACGGTTAATAGCATCCTGCATCACCTGCTCATAATTATTCTCTTCACCACTGAGCACCACATCATTATAATCAAAATACTCTTTCAAAGAAATGCGATAAGTATCATTACTCTTGTTAAACTTTACAGCTTCGCTCTGAATAGAGGAATCAGAATAAAGTCCTGCAATGGTAATATTAATCTTCTCCTTTACCTCAGAAGCAGGCTTTTTACTCAGAATTGCAAGTTCACCCTTATTGGTCTCCCAGTTGTTGGAAATACATGCAATACGTCCATCCTCTAATGCATACACAGCATCTACATAAGAACCGTTAATATCACAATCAAGCCAGTTTAAAAGTTCCTCTGTAGATTGAGTTGCCAGATCATATTGGTACAAACAGTTACTTCCTACAATCAGAAAATCCTTGTCAATGCCCTGAATCAAACTACCACTACCATTGCTGTTCATGAGATTCTCGTAGGTTGCACCAAGGGCTTTACCTTCAAAATCAACTTCCTGCAAAGTCATACCTGCACCATTCATATTATAATAAGATATGTACATCTTGCCATCCTTGCCAACTCCCATGCTATTAATCCATGTCTCTGCGCCGGCGCTGACAGTTCCCTGATAATTACCCGCTGCATCAAAAAGGAAAATTGCAGTATCTGCTGCAAGATAGATTCTGCCCTCTCCATCCTTCTGCATATCAGAAATCCAGCTATTATTCTCATCTTTCGTCATAGTTTCAGTAATATCCATCTCAGATACACGGGTTCCGGATAAATCGTATTTACAAAGATAGAATTCAGACTTGTTCTCACCGGTCTCCTCATTCCAATGATAAACAGCTTCTACCGTTTCCACACCATCATCCGTAGGCACAAAACCACTTACACTTCTGTCTTCCACTTCTTTTATTTCGACTTCCGTTTCTGCAATCGCTTCTTCTTTACTATTTTCTACAGCTTCCTCTGCATTTTCTGCTGTTAACCTAATCGGAATAGACGATCCTGCCTTACCATCTGCCAAAGAAATTGACTCAATCGAATAACTACTCTTTTGAGTCACCTCATCCCATTCATAGTTCTGATAATACAAATAACCGTTATTAACCTTAGAATTATAGAAGCTGCCTTCACTAGCCAAGTCATAAAATTCGGGCACCCACACAAACTCCTTCTTCACCTCTGTGCCACCTGAATTTGTCTGCTCCTTGCCGGACTTGCTGCATCCTGTCATAGAAATCACCAGGGCAGATGCCAGTGCAATTGATATTGTTTTTTTACATAAATTCTTAAAATTCATAATTACTTCCTCCTGTCCACATGACTAAGTATATAACAGGTGAGCATAAAATGCACCTTAAGATTTTATGAAATAATTTTCTTTAATTCTTAAAAAGACCCATACAGCCCATTTATCGCTGTACGAGTCTTCTAATTTTCCTTAATTTTACAGACTGTCACGCAAAATTTGCGCCACATCTTCCTTGTTTAAAGCCACATATGCCTGATCCAGATTGTTATATTTAATGGTATCCTCTGCCATCAAATCAATTTTGGAATCATCAATTCCGATTTCTCTTAAAGTCATCGGAATGCCGCAATCCTTAAAGAACTGCTCGGTAGCATCAATGGCCATATTAGCACATTTGTAAACATCCTCTTCCTGAATATCCCACACATTCCTGCCATATTCAGCAAATTTTTCCACTGTACTATCACTCAAAATATGACGCATCCATCGAGGTGTAACAATTGCCAGCCCCTCGCCGTGAGTTACATCATAATATGCACTGAGCTCATGCTCGATGGGATGACATGTCCATGCGCCGCCCTTTCCACTGGAAAGCAATCCGTTCAAAGCCTGGGTACTTGCCCACATCAGATTGGCTCTGGCCTCATAATTGTCAGGCTCCTGCAGCGCGATGGGACAATACTTGATACAAGCTTTCAAAAGACTTTCTGCAAATCGATCCGATATATACGCTCCGGACTCTTTTTGAAAATATTGTTCAAAAATATGAGACATGATATCTGCCGTTCCCGCAGCAGTCTGTTTCGCCGGCAAAGAATACAGATATTCCGGATCACAGATAGATGCCTGAGGCTTAAAATAATGAGAACTTGTACCTAGTTTCTCGTTGGTCTCCATATTGGAAATAACCGCATTTTTATTCATTTCAGAACCGGTTGCAGCAAGAGTAAGAATTGTCACAATCGGAAGCACTTTACCTATTTTACTGCTGTCTACCACCAAATCCCATGGATCGCCGTCATAGCATGCACCACCGGCAATTGCCTTGGAAGCATCAATAGTGCTGCCGCCTCCCACTGCCAGAACCACATCAATCTGTTCCTTTTTACAGATAGCTACACCTTCCCGCACAGAGGTAATCTTAGGATTTGGTTCCACACCACCCAACTCAAAAACATTATAACCTGCAAGAAGTGTCTTTACTTTATCATACAAGCCATTCTTTTTGATACTCCCACCGCCATACACCATCAGCACATTTCGTCCAAAAGGAGCAATCAGTTCCTCCAGGCACTCCACCTGTCCCTTTCCAAAGCGCACATCGGTGTATACATGAAATCGAAAATTATTCATTTCATACCTCCTGATAATTATTAATATTTATTACCCAAAATATATCAACTTTATTTTAAACTAATTGCATGCTTTTTGTAAACATGATATACTTATCATTAGCTTTATTTTTAATTTCATTTTATCATGGAAGGAAACTATCATGAGAGAATATTGCATAACCACAGATTCTAATTCCGATCTTCCTTTGGAATATATAGAAAAATATAATACTACAATTATTCCTCAGTACTATTCTTTTGGAGACATTGTATACGGTGATGAACTTAATATGTCTCCCACAGAATTCTACGAGCGCATGAAATCCGGTGAACTTCCTCAGTCTCAGGCCAATAATCCTGCGGTTATCGAAGAAAAATTTCGTGCAATCCTTGATCAGAATATGGACATCATTCACATTGCATTCTCTTCTGCCTTAAGCGGAAGTTACAACAATGTATGTATGGTTTCCAGAGAGTTACTGTTGGAATATCCCGATGCTAAAATTGAAATTATTGACTCTTTGAATGTATCTTTAGGCGAAAGTCTGATGGTTATACATGCAAATATTCTAAAAGAACTGGGAACATCTTACGAAAAGACCGTTGATACCATTAATGACTTCAAAAAACATATTAATGTACAGTTTACCGTTGATGATCTCTTTCATCTGCAACGAGGTGGTCGTATCAGCAAAGCAACCGCAGTTGTCGGAAGCGCTTTAAGCTTAAAGCCCATGCTTTATGTCGACAAATTGGGGGGACTTTCCACAGACGGAACTATACGGGGCCGCAAGCGCTCCCTTCGCAATCTTGTGGAACGCATGAAAGCCACTCTGACCCCGGACACAGATTACACAATTCCTGTAGGCATTGTACACGGCAACTGCCCGGAAGAAGCCCAAGAAGTAGCTAATATGATTAATGCTGAGACAAAATTCACCAACATCATTATCAACGACATCAGCCCCAGTATTGGTGTACATGCCGGTCCCGGAGCTATCGGAATCCTGTATTACGGTCAGGAAAAACAGGACGCAAAACAATAAACCTCAAAAGTCCGTTACTCAATGAGTGACGGACTTTCTTTATATTGTATATCTAAGCAAAAGAGACCTCACTGCATATACAGTGAAGTCTCTTAACATTATCAAAAATTTAATTTAGCCGAGCTGAGCTGCAACTTCTGCTGCAAAGTCCTCGTTCTTCTTCTCCATGCCTTCGCCTACCTCGAAACGAACCATCTTGGAAAGAACAAGCTCCTTGTTTACGGAAGACAGATACTGTGCAACAGTCTGCTTACCATCCTCTGCCTTAACATAAGTCTGCTCAAGAAGGCTGATTTCCTTAACCTGCTTGGAAATACGACCCTCTACCAAGCCGCTGAAAATCTTATCGGAAACAATAGCATCCTTATCAGCAAATGCAAACTGAACCAAGGTATTCTTTGCTTCACCGGAAAGGAAGTTGAACAAGTAGTTCATGTTGCTCTTCTTCTCTTCGTAAATTGCAATATCCTCAGCGCTCCATGCTGCATCATTAACAGCCTTGTCAATCAACTTCTGCAACAAAGGCTTAGGAAGAGATGCAGGATCATTCAATGCGCTGTCAATAGTAATCTCTCTCAACTTATCAATTTCCTCTGCGGAAATATCAGCTCTGCTGATATACTGAGGATTCATAGCAGCAATCTGCATTGCAACATTGCTAAGTGCTTCCTTATCTGCATCAGAGGAAGCGCCGTTAGCTGCTACAAGAACACCGATTCTTCCGCCGCCATGAACATAGGAAACAACTGCGTCGCCGGAAATCTTAGCAAATCTTCTAACAGAAAGCTTCTCACCGATTTTTGCAGTTTTCTCAACAAGTACACTCTTCAAGTCATTTGCTTCAAGAAGTGCATCTACCTCTTCACCATCAACGCCACCGGTCAAATTGGAAGCCAGTGCCTGATCAGCTACAGACTGTACAAACTCCTGGAACACTTCGTTCTTTGCAACGAAGTCTGTTTCAGAGTTTACTTCTACAACTACAGCAGTATTGCCGGAAATAGCAACTTTTGCGATACCCTCAGCTGCAATTCTGCTTGCCTTTTTCTCAGCCTTAGCTGCACCGCTCTTCTTCAAAACGTCAACAGCAGCAGCCATATCTCCGTTGGTCTCATTCAGAGCCTTCTTACAATCCATCATACCTGCGCCGGTCATCTCGCGCAGTTCTTTTACCATAGAAGCGGTAATTTCTGCCATTTTTATATCCTCCTATAATAATTTATATATTCAAAAATTAGTTCTCTTCTGCAACTTCCTCGATGTCCTCTGCATTCTCTACAGCAACATCTGCGTCAGTGTAAACTGCCTCACCCTGATTAGCCTCGATAACAGCATCAGCCATCTTGGAAACAATCAACTTAACTGCTCTGATAGCATCATCGTTACCGGGAATGATGTAATCAAGCTCCTCAGGATCACAGTTGGTATCGCCGATACCGATCAAAGTAATACCAAGAGAATGAGCCTCCTGTACACAAATCTTCTCCTTCTTAGGATCAACTACGAAAATAGCATCGGGAATTCTGGTCATATTCTTGATACCGCCAAGATTCTTCTCCAGCTTATCCCACTCCTTCTTAAGCTCGATAACTTCCTTCTTGGGAAGAACATCGAAAGTACCATCCTGAGACATGGTCTCGATAGCACGAAGTCTGTCAATACGGGACTGAATGGTTCTGAAGTTGGTAAGCATACCACCCAACCATCTCTCGTTTACATAGTACATACCGCAACGCTCTGCCTCGGTCTTAACAGCATCCTGAGCCTGCTTCTTGGTACCAACAAAAAGGATAGTACCGCCCTGTGCAGCGATCTCAGATACTGCACGATAAGCCTCATCAACCTTACCTACAGACTTCTGCAAGTCAATGATATGGATACCGTTTCTCTCGGTGAAGATATAGGGAGCCATCTTAGGGTTCCATCTTCTGGTCTGATGTCCAAAATGAACACCTGCTTCAAGTAACTGCTTCATAGAAATAACGCTCATGTCTTTACCTCCGTTTGGTTAAAATCTTCCGCACTTCCTTTTCCGCCGAATCTGCGTTAAAAACCCGGTTAACTCCGATGACGATTTCTTCTGCAACAGATCCTGTCAAAACAGTTTCTCTGCATCCAAAACACCATCATCGAATCGGAATGCGTGTTTTTTAGTCACAACTAGGACAGTATAACACAAGAAACCCCTTATTGCAAGGGGTTTCTTGTGGTTTCCAAATATTTTTTATTTTCTTTTTTCTAAAATCAGTCAAAAGCTATCCTGCGATTATTTTGGCAATTTCCTCGTAGGACATACCCAGTGTAATCTCATAGGTTCCGGTACGAATTCTACGGGAATATCCGTTATTACACAAATAATTGTCGTATTCTACCGCATCTTCCACCAGCCCTGCCGCAGCAAGAGCCTTGCTGACCGTGTAAGAACTGTCACCGCTCTTAATTGTAATGAGCACCGGTTCTCCCCCGACTGCACTTTCCGGCTCAGAAGATTCCGGTGAAGTTTCTACAGAAGAATCTTCTTCCACGCTTGTTTCCTTACTCTCTGATGAAGATTCAGACTCAACAACCGTCTCCTTGCTTTCCGGCTCAGATGAAGACTGTTGTGTGCTCTCACCCACATCTGTTAATTTTAATGACGAACTTTCTACCATCCCAAGTTCCAATGCCCGCTTACGCACTTCCGCATCTGTCATTGGTTTGTTATCCGCATTGGCAATTGTTATTATGATGGTAGTCAGAATTACACCTACTGCCAATCCTCGTAAATAATACTTAAGTTTCATACTATCCTCTATTATTCTATACTAAGAGTTTTTATACAAATCAATTACAAGCTTCACTTCGCCAACACCCAGGCCAAGCTCTTTTGCAATGGCCACTGTAGACTTTCCTTGCTTGTGCAATTCCAAAATACGATCATTGTTGTTCGCTTCCGAATTGGTGGAGGCCGCCAGAAAATCCCATTCCTTAATTGCTTCTGCCAATCGTTCGCTTCTTGATTTTTGGTGAACATCCCGTATTTCTTCTGCTCCGGTTTCCGTGTCAGAAACCTGCTCATTTTCCTGTTTAGATATACCGGATATCATACTAACATCCAAATGCTCAAATTCAGCCGGCTGAATCCGGGGTTCTGCCGCAAGGCTCTCCTGCATAGGAGCCATCTTTTCCATGGCCGCTTTTGCTTCCTGTACAGCCTTATCAGCCTCCATTACCGTATCCTTCAAATTATCATGTTTCGTATTGAGCATATCATACAAAAACATGGCTTCCTCGTGATTTTTATGAATTTCCTGCAAAACAGTATCAGAATATTCATTCACAGCCATGATTTTCTCATTGGTAAGTCTCTCCAGAGAACGTTCTGTCTTCTCAACAGCATACCCTATTGCCTCATCAACTACATCATCCATATGCTGTCGGATACCATCCATCTCCGAATCAACCATCGATTTAATTTCTTCTTTTGCCAACACCTTTGTCTCCTTAGCAACCTCATCTTTGGCCACCGGAAGTACAAAGCTGAGCACCGCAAGAACAGCTCCCACAAGAAGCAGTATCACCTCTAAAATGCCCATCTAAAAAACCATACCCTTTCCACATTCTACGAACATTAGGCCACAGACACAATATTCGCAAAATAAACAAGTTTATTTTATCTTCTTAAATCTTCATATCAAAACCGCCACGTCCTTTAACCACTACGCGATCCGTTTCTTCCTGTTTGTTTTTATTGCGTTTCTTGCCACCATCGCCAAAATACTCATTTGTTCCCTTTTCCCGCGCATCATGACGCTTGTTCTGCCATTCTGAATTCTGGCTGTCAGTCACAGTGGTAGCACGCTGCTCAGCAGTTCGCTCAGCCTGGTGTCCCAGATTCGTCTGATCCACAAAGCCTTTCGCATCTTCATTATGCTTAATCGTAGTATAATCCTGAGCCCTTCCAATAGTAGTAAACTCTATTCTGCCAAATCCCATAATAACCTCCATCTTTGCAATAATTTGGAAATCGGGGCTAAGCGCAAAGTTCTGTACAAAAAATTATTTTAACACTAACATCCTACATAGGTCCCATGCGAACCTCTCCCTGTTCACGAACAAATCTGCAATACTTATAACTGCTCTGTACATTCATAGAAACATCACCGATTACAATAACAGTTCCCGGGAAAACTTCACCACTTACTTCAACATAAGCTCGCTTCTGATTACCAAAAATCACCTGCAGATCCTGCAGCTTATTATTTTTCTGAATAAGCTTTTGTTTATTGGACTCCATTGTCTTTGCAATGTTTTTGATATAATTAAGCTGTTCCGGATTAAAAGCAGCTCCTTTCGCCCGTTTTTCCGCAAAATTGACCAATATCGGCTGTGCGCTTTTAATTTCTTTCATCAGTTCCGTAATTTCTTTTTGAAGGTCATTATATTCCATTCGCAATGCAGGATTAACACCAACCTCAACTACCGTAGCCGCACCCATACCGGCACCCAATGTCTTCACACAAATCCGGTTGGCTGCACGAACATGTCCTCCGGTCAGAAAACCTTTCTTACCATCTACAACAACCTCATCTCCGGCTGTTACATCGCTGTGAAGAATGGAACCTGCATTTACATAACCGTTTTCCGCACAAACAGTGGCACTCTCAATAAACTTCGCAACAATATTGCCACCGGCCTCTAAGACTCCCTTCGACATTCCATTCATACCTCGGGCAATGATAATATTACCACCGGCAACGATATGTGCACCTTCCACCACACCATTGATAATCACATTACCAGTGGCATGAATAGAAAAATTAGAAGCAACATTACCATTTACCTGCACACTTCCGTTAAACTCGATATTTCCGGTAGACATATCTACATTTTCTACTTCATAGACATTCGATACAAACACTTTATCTTCCACGAGCATAACATGACCATCAACCAAAGCAGAAATAGACATCTTATCCTCGGAAAGCTCTACATAGTTACTGTGTTTAAGTACAGCCTTCTTGACATCACGAGGTTTAATACGGTTTCCCATAATATCCATACCGTACTCACCCTCATCCTCAGGAATAATCCGAGCCAGTACCTCCCCCTTATGGCAATGATTAATAACGTTCAAATTAAAATAGTCCACGCTACCATCCTCATTCATAGTCGGACGTACACGCAGGTCTGTATTAAACATATATTCAATTTCCGCATCTGTACCATTCCGGGCAGGCTTGCCCTTCGCCACCAACAAATCCGTACAGTAAATACCCTCTGACTGGAAATGTTCCTGAACCTCCTGCATCTGAATTCCTGAAATAATTTTCTTATAACGCAAATCAGACAAAAATTCGTTTATAGACATTCGACTACCGCCTTCAGAAGGAGGATAAAACCGTACAATCGCCGACATGTTATCTTCACTGATGTCCAATTTGTATGTCTCATTGATAACAGGACATTCCCCTCTGCCGAAATGACAGGTCACTTCCTTGTCTGCTTCCAAAAACTGTTTTAATACAGCCAGTTCATATGCAATCCCATGCGAATCAAGCCAGGAAACCAATTCACCAATACCAATCGGTGCCCCTCCATCAACCGGCGGATAAAACTTTACTCCATATCCACCACCTACTGCATTTACTATCTGAAAATAACCATTCCGCATAATTAATTCCCCTTTCAGACAAATAAAACTAGCCTGCAAAAATTCCCATATAATTTCCCATCTTCGTTTTCATCTTCTGTAATGCTCTTGTATGCAACTGGGAAATTCTTGATTCTGACACCTCCAAAATATTGCTAATTTCCTTCAATGTCAATTCTTCGTAATAATAGAGAGTTATTACCTTCTGTTCTTTCTCCGTCAGAAGCTGTAACGCCTCTCCTAAAACCTCAGTCAGTTCCGTTTTCTCAATCCTTTCCTCCGGACTCTCAAAATGAGAAGTAGTATGTCTGTTATAATCCTGCGACACATCACTTCCCTGCTCCATATACTCATTCAGGGAAACAAGCCCTGTAATTTTCATCTGAGACTGCCATTCCAGATATTCGTCATCTGAAATTCCGAGTGCTTTTGCTATATCTTCATCACTGGCAGCATGTCCGGTTTCCTGTTCAATTTCCCGGATAACCGATTCAATCTTTTTCTGTTTCTGTCTGATGGTTCGGGGAATCCAGTCCATCTTACGAATTTGGTCCAAAATCGAACCACGAATTCTCAGACTTGCGTAAGTTTCAAATTTAACTTCCTTCATATAGTCAAATTTATCAATCGCATCTATCAACCCAAATATACCATAGCTGACCAGATCTTCGTATTCAACATTATAGCCCAAATACATGCTGAGACGTCCGGCTACAACCTTCACTAAAGGTGCGTATTCCAATATGATTTTCTCGCGCAGTTCCGGAGACTGTGATTTGGAGTAATCCTCCAGAAGTTTTTTCTTTCCTGCTTCATCCACTGGTCCGCCACCTCCTTCATTCGTCATTTGTATAACCGGCCTTACTCATCCTTATCTTTACTCTCGGTCTCCTTCTCGATAACCTCGCCCTCTTCGCTTACGTTTTTTGCATTTTCTTTGTCAAAGTAATCCAATGTCCATTTAATGATATTACCCAACAAATAAAACAATACAAGAACCGCAAAAAGCACCAGCATCTGTGTAAGTAACGGATACTGTCTTACCATTGTAATAATGCAGGTTATCGCGCCTGCCGTGAGCATCAAAATCAAAGGTATAAATCTTCTGTACATATCAATAACCGTACCTTTTCCATAACCTTTACTAAATGGTGCGCTCCGGCTTGCCTACTGCACGTATGACATAAGCCCCTGTCTCCGGATAAAAAATAACCGTACGACCATAATTCGCACCGGTATCCTGTGCAACCACAGGAATCCCTAATTCTTTTAACTTTTTAGCAGAAGCTTCTGCATTTCTCAGACCTATTTGCACCATATCTGATTTTGCCGACGTGGCAAACATTGTCGCCCCTCCTGCCAATTTGGCCTTCATTCGGGTTCTTCTTGCACCAAGAGCCTCCATCTGTCGAACGAGCTCTGTAATTCCGGTATCTGCAAATTTAGCAATATTTCCACCATTACGTATCGCCGTACTGTCAGGAAGCATAATATGTGCCAGACCTCCAACCCCTGCTACCGGGTCACTGATTGCAATTCCTATACAGGAACCAAGTCCCAGTGTCGTAAGGGCATTGGGACTTAAACAGGTCTTTAAATCTGCCATTCCTACTTTAATGATTTCACTCATCCATATCACCCTATCGCTTTTTTACAAAGGCATTCCCAATGACCCCAAAATCTTCGCATAGGAATCCAAATCCGGTATGAGAATAAAATATCCATCAATTTCCACTTCATCAAAAAACTGAGACTGAATCAACAGAATATTATCTCCTACAGTGCCAAACTCAATTGCAGGTACACTTAAGATTGCCCCTGCCATATCCACTGCAAGTTCAGGCGGTGTAGGATAAATCTTTAAATTAGTCATCATAGACAGGGAATTTAAGTAAGCTCCCGTAATAATATTACCAACTTCCTTCATTGCCGAAAGTTCCATCTCTGTAAAATCATCACTTTGCGGAGCCATGCCCATCATAAGCTTATTAATAAGATGCTTAGCACTATTCTTTTCTACAAGAAACATCATACTTCCGGTAATATCCCCTTCTACTCCCAGGAAAACACCTACCATAATCTGCTCCTCGCCGCCCATCAAAGCGCCAACTTCCTTAAACTCCAACAGCTTAATCTGTGGAACTCTCATGTCCACTTTACAACCCAGCATCTGGGACAATGCCGTCATGGCATTGCCCGCACCAATATTGCCAAGTTCCTTTAAAACATCCATATAATTTTCCGATACTTTTTCAAGACTAAAATCACTCATATAGTATCTCCTTCATCAACACATCACACAATTTCATCCAATGTAATAGAATTAAGCTCCAGCAAAGAAATCAATTCATCCCCGTGCTTACCTACACCATTAATAAAGCTGGCTCTGCCATCTCTACCCTCTCTTGCGACACGGTCTATGGCATCCTCGCGCAAAGTAACTACCTCTTTCACTTCATCCACAACAATACCAAGATTGCCGGAAACTTCTGTCTTCAGAATAATAATTCTGGTTGTTCTGGTATGTTCACTTTCCTTCAAGCCCATCTTTAAACGAATGCTGACTACAGGAATAACCTCACCACGCAGATTGATAACACCCTTCAAATATGAAGGGACCTTCGGTACACGCGTAATATTCTGCATTCTGACAATATTGTCAATATAGCGGATATCTATACCATACTGTTCTTCACCCAAACGAATGACAATATACTGAAAAGATTCCAGTTCAGGCTTTATATCTCTATTAAACATTGCTACATCTTTATTTACATTCAACTGATCCATATATATGTCCCCCTTTCCTACAGCAAAGCGTTGGTATCCAGGATAAGAGCAACTTCACCGTCTCCCAGAATTGTCGCACCGCTGATAAACTTACACTGTTTGATATAGGAACCAAGGGACTTGATAACGATTTCCTGCTGACCAAGCAATGCATCAACCACAAGACCCGCTGTCTTATCACCCTTCTTGACAATAACAACTATCAGACTTTCTTCCTGACTGCCACTACTCTCGATGTCAAGCACCTCATTCATACGAATCAAAGGAATTACATTACCACGCAGGTTAATAACTTCTTTGTTCTCAACAAGTTTGATGTCGCTGGGCAGAATGTCTTCAATCGCCTGAATGGAACCAAGAGAAATCGCATACTTCTCATCACCAACAACAACCATAAGTGCCTGAATAATCGCCAACGTAAGAGGAAGTCGAATAGTCCATGTACTGCCTTCACCTAAAACAGATTTCACTTCAATCTCACCGGAAAGAGACTCGATTTTGGAACGAACCACATCAAGACCTACACCTCGACCAGACACATCAGTAACCTGCTTTGCAGTAGAGAAGCTGGGAAGGAACAGAAGATCTATAATCTCCTTCTCACTCATTCCTGCAGCCTGTTCAGGCGTAATTACACCACGTTCAAGAGCCTTGTTTTTAACAGCTTCCGTATTGATTCCGTTACCGTCATCTCTTACCTCAATTACAACGTTATTACCATCCTGATATGCATCCAGGAAAATAGAACCAACAGGGGGCTTACCTCTTTGTGCTCGTACCTCTGCACTCTCCAAACCATGATCCGCCGAATTACGAAGCAGATGCATCAAAGGATCACCAATCTCGTCCACAACCGTACGATCCAGTTCTGTCTCTTCACCAGACATATAAAGTTCCATTTTCTTGTTCAATGTCTTGGACAAATCACGAATCATACGAGGGAACTTATTAACAACGCTCTCAATGGGCACCATTCGAACTTTCATAACAGATTCATGAAGATTGGTGGTAACACCCTCAAGATACTCAATCTGCTCATTGAATCCGGAATTATGGTTCTGTTCCTGACCACTTACAGAAACAAGTGAATTCTTAGCAATAATCAACTCACTTACCAGATTCATCAAAACATCCAGTTTCTCAATATCAACACGAACTGTACGGTTTACAACCGGCTTACCGGTTGCAGGCTTCTTATCATTTCCCTTCGCTGCAGGTGCAGGTGCAGCAGTTTTCTCTGTCTGCACAACAGGAGCCTTAATATCTGCTTCTTTCACTTGAGGCTCCTCGGGCGTTTCTATCGGACGATAATTCTTAGTGTTCTCAAGCACCAACGGCTCTCCTACAACACTTGCTATCTCCGACACATTAGATGCTGCCTTAATCAAATCTTCCAACGGACTCTCAGACACAACAATCAACGTAAAATCCTGATCAAACTTCTCATCCTCAACATCCTGTGTGCTGGGAGAAGATACCAAAATCTCACCTTTTTCTTCAAGCGCCTTAAATACAAGAAATGCTCTTGCTGCCTTCAGAATACAGTTTTCCTGTACCGTCACAGTTAGACCATAAGCGTTATTGCCCTGTTTCTGCGCTTCTGATATTACATGAATCTGTGAATCGTCCAGTGCAATATCATTCCACTTCTTGTCTCCGCCCCCATTGGAAGATTCTGTTTTCTGTGCGGGCGCGGATTCTGCCGAAACTGCCGCCTCAGCTTTATTGTTATTCATAATATCATTTAACATTTTAATCAGAGGCTCATTATCATTGGTGCCCTCATCAGCTGTCTGCTGAATATTATCCGTATACTCCTCCAATGCATCAAGACACTGGAACAGAACATCAACCATCTCAGGTTGCACCTTAATATTGCCGTTTCTAACCTCAGAAAAAACATTTTCCATATCATGGGTCAGGTTCTGCATACGCTTATAACCCATAGTACCAGCCATACCCTTTAGGGAATGAGCTGCACGGAAAATCTCATTTACAGTATCCATATTCTCCGCATCTGTTTCCAGATTGAGAATCTGAGTATTCAGATTTTGCAAATGCTCCTTGGTCTCATCCAGGAAAATTTCAAGATATTGACTAACGTCCATACTCTCCTCCATTCCGCCTTAAACGGCTTCCTCTGACGCCTTAGGCTGTTTATTGCACGCCCACTTTACGGACGATTTCCTGCGCAATCTGATTTAAAGGAAGTACAATATCTGCAAGTCCTGATTTTACAATGCTGCCCGGCATGCCAAACACTGTACAGCTCTCCTCATTTTGCGCAATCACATACGTATTGTCTGTTTCTCGCAAAGCAGAAATCCCGTCCGTACCATCAGCTCCCATTCCTGTCAGCACTGCACATACCACGCTTTCAAACCCACTGTCTGCCAAAGATTCATACATATAATTGGCATTCGGTTTAACACCATCTCTCACCGGTTCGTCAGAATAGCGAATATAATATCTTCCGGTCGTACTGTGATGTACTTTCATATGCACGCCACCCTTAGCTATGTAGACCGTACCCTTTCTGAGTTCTTCTCCGTCTGTCGCTTCCTTAACCTGAATCCTGCTAAGCTCATTCAGCCTCTCTGCCAGAGAATGTGTAAATCCTTTGGGCATGTGCTGTACCAGCAAAACCGGCGCATTCAGATTCTGCGGCAATGCGGGAATCACCGAATGTAGTGCATGAGGACCTCCTGTAGAACTTGCTATTGCTACAACCTTAGACCCTGCTTTTACTTCCCTGATTATATCACACTTACCACTACTCATAGGTGCATAGTTGCCGTTTCGGAGTATTTTTTTTGTGTTTTTTTCCATTTTGCCGTCAACTCCTTCGGTTTTGTTGTACGAAATGCACAATATTAATTCAATCTGTCTTTCTTACGACTCTTACGTTCTTCTTCAAAGATAAATCGAATAATCTCCTCCCGGACATTTGTATCCATGTCGTGATACTGAACTCTGTGTTCAAAGGTTCCGGGTCTGTTTTGCAGCTCATTTGCAGCCAAAACCCGTCCGATTACCTCATACTGTTTCCGCTGACCGTCTTTTACAAGATAATAGCTACAATAAATCAAGCTTCCCGGCTCATATCTCTGCACGGACATAAATCGCAAACCACCACCACTGATATCAACAATTACACTTCTGCGCAAGGGAAGGCCGGGCTGTAAAATATAGGGAGCCTTCTCTTCAATTGCCTGAAGTTCTTCCTCTTCCAGATTTCGAGAGCACATCTCCAAAGCACAGGCAAAACGATAGTATTCCCTGCGCTGATATTTTCTTAAATTACTGGTAAGTTCCACCCGCAAAATATAAACATTATTGGTTCTGTACCTGTCAACAATACGCGCAAAACACTGATACAATCCGGTTGCGCCGTAGAAAACCAAATCATATTCCTGATCAACCGGCAACAAAATCAACTTTGTCTGCTCCATGGGCATGGTAATCTCCAGTGTATCCTCCGACAAAATATCATACACTGTACTGTTATAAACTTTTTTCTGCTGGTCAGGAGTCGCTACAATACTGCGTTCCATCTCCTGCATCTCAATTTTATCTCCCAACGAAATAATATTCGAAAGCATCGCCATATTAAACTCCTATATTCTTGAAATCATATGTGAAAAAAATGCTGCCATCCCTCTCTTTGGCTGTCTTTGTTCCTCTTCCTTATCCAATAACCTGCAAGCAATCGTTTCAAAAGCCAAGGAAGACTTAGCGCTCGGATTCTGTAGTGATACCGGCGTCTGCTGCATAACCGCACTTGACAAATGAGCATCCTGGGGAATATATCCCAAATATGTCATGGGAATCTTCAAATATCTTGTAATTACTGCATTCAGCTTATTGAATAAAATTTCTCCCTCTGCATCCTTATTAACGCGATTGGCAATCATCTTAACCTTTGTGTCCTCCTCTTTAAAACGAGGATGTCTGTACAAAGCCTTCAACAGAGAATAAGAATCCGTAATAGAGGTAGGTTCCGGTGTTGTAACCAAAAGAATCTCTCCACTGGCCACCAAAAACTCCAATACAGCATCGGAAATGCCTGCTCCGGTGTCTACAATAATAATATCTGCAATCGCATCCAACTCTGCCAGATTATTAATAATATACGTCAAATACTCTCTGCTGAGATTTGCCATACCTGCAATTCCGGAACCTCCGGAAATAAAGCCAACCTCCATAGGTCCCCAGGTAATAATCTCCTTGATGTTCTTGCCCTGATAAATCAGGTCATATAGATTATGCTTGGGAACAGCCCCAAACATTATCTCAATATTGGCAAGACCAAAATCCGCATCAAGAATAATCACCCTCTTGCCCATCTTACGAAATTGAATCGCAAGATTTATTGCCGTGTTGGACTTACCCACACCACCTTTACCACTGGTGACAGTAATTACTCTAGCCAGAGGACGTGACTGCATATTTGCTTTTATAATTCGCAACTGTTCTGCCTGATCCATCTAAACTCTCCTCAATCCGCCCATAATTTCAAGCCTTGCCGCCCAAAAGCTGTTTAACCGTCTTCTGAGGATTAAACTGCTCTATATCATTAGGTACATTTTGTCCGCATGTAACATATGCAATCGGTGTATCCACATGCATTTTAATGTTCAAAAGATTTCCTACTGTAGTAGTCTCATCCAGCTTAGTAAAAATAAGTTGATATTTTGTAATATTCTTGTAATTCTCAGCAATCTTTAATAAATCTTTGTATTTTGTTGTCGCACTAAGCACCAAAAATACCTGATACTCTGCTTTTGCTGAAATATTTTCAAGACTTTTCTTCATCTCCTGAAGCAAATCTTCTTTTTGATGAGAATGCCCTGCAGTATCCACAAAAATATAATCGTAGTCATTAAAAGTATCTACCGCCTCAGCAATCTCATCTGTAGAATAGACGACACGAAAAGGCACTTCAAGTATCTGAGCATATGTACGCAACTGCTCTGCTGCAGCAATACGATAAGTATCCGCTGTCAAAATAGCCACTCTCTTTTTCTCTTCCACCACATAACTACTGGCAAGCTTAGCTATGGTAGTCGTCTTCCCCACACCTGTGGGACCTAAGAAAAATACAAGCTTAGGTCCTTTTTGTGCCGGAACAATACCTTCTGACTTACCAAATTTTAGAATCATCTTCTGATAAATATTTGCCAAAAGATAATCCATCGGCATATTGGGCTTGCGACTCTTTTCTACTTCCTCCAACACCTGATTGGCATATTTCTCAGAAACTTCATTTTCAATCATGGTATTATAAAGCAACCGGATAAACTTTTCCTGTTCACCGTCTTCCGGTGCAGCTTCTTCATTGGTACTTCCTGCAGCTTTTTCTTCTGTCTCTGCCACATTTTCTTTTTCTTCTGTTTCCATACCCTCAGCCTGTTTCAACTGATTTTCAAGCAAAATCTGAAGGCTGTCGAGTTTCTTCTCAATACTGTTCTGTTTGTTTAAAATATGATTTTTATCAGCTTTATCATTACCTGTTTCTGCCAAACCACTCACCAGACCGGCCTGCAAATTTTCAGTATTTTCTTCTTTCTTGGCAACTCTTACCGGTTCCTCTTCCAATGCAACAGTCACCTCGGTCTTTTTCGACTTGAAGATAGCAAAAATCCCCTTGGGTTTTACCTGTTTCACATTCATGATAACAATGCCTTCTCCAAGTTCTTTTTTGGCTGCTTCCACAGCCTCCGCTTCACTTTTACCTATAAATTTCTTGATTATCATTATGCTGTCACCATCCCAACTGACTGTAATTCAACATTTGATTCCACTTCATTGTAGGAAACCACTACCAAATCCCTGTAATATTCCTCCGTCAGGCGTTTGAAATAAATACGCACAATCGGTGAAGTGATGATAATGGGCGCTTTGCCCAAATTTTCCAATTTCTGCATTTCCGCTCCCACGGAATCAATAATTGCACGGGCACGGGCAGGATCCAAATTCAGAAATGCACCGCTTTCTGTCTGCTTCACACTTCCCATAATCTCCTGTTCTATCTTAGGATCAAGGGTTACCACACTGGTCGCCTCATGAGACATGAAAAACTTAGTAGAAATTGCCCTCTTTAAGCTCTGTCGCACATACTCTGTCAAAATATCCGTATCTCTGGTAGTCGGCGCATAATCTGCCAGTGTCTCCATAATAGAGAGCAAATCTCTGATGGAAATCCCCTCTTTTAACAGATTCTGCAAAACCTTCTGAATCTCGCCCAGACCAAGCAGCTTGGGGAGCAGTTCTTCCACAAGGGAAGGATGATTTTCTTTGACATTGTTGACAAGATTCTGCACATCCTGTCTGGTAAGAAGCTCTGCAATGTGCTGACGAATAATCTCCGTCAAATGAGTTGCAATGATAGACGGCGGGTCTACAACGGTATAACCCAAGCTCTCTGCACGCTCTCTCTGACTTTCCGTAATCCAGATTGCCGGCAAATGGAAGGACGGCTCAAAAGTAGGAATACCTGTGATTTCCTCCTCCACATAACCGGGGTTCATTGCCATGTAATGATCAAAAAGGATTTCTCCCTCGCTGACCTGAATACCTTTGATTTTAATAATGTACTGATTCGGATTTAGCTGGATATTATCGCGCAAACGGATAATCGGCACTACTGTACCAAGTTCAAGTGCAATCTGTCTACGAATCATTACTACACGATCCAGCAAATCACCACCCTGATTCACATCAGCCAGCGGAATAATTCCATAACCGAATTCCAACTCGATAGGATCTACCTGAAGCAGACTGTTTACATTTTCCGGCTGTCGAATCTCCTCCGCCGCAACCTCATCTGTATCCACTGCCTGTTCAATAGCTGCAGTCTCCAGAGAGCTTGCTATCATTCTTCCGCCTACTACAAAGAGCATTCCCATACCTACAAACAGAATCGTATTCAACTCTGTAGCTACACCCAGAAATGCCAAAGTCGCTCCTACAAGATACATTACCTTAGGTACACCAAACAACTGTTTCAAAATAGCAGAACCAAACTCTGCCTCTTTACCACCCTTGGTAACCAAAATACCTGTGGAAAGAGAGATTAAAAGTGAAGGAATCTGGCTCACCAAACCATCACCGATGGTAAGAATGCCATAGTTATTCAAAGCATCACCAATCTCCATACCACCTCTGAGCATACCCATGGCGATACCACCTATCAAATTGATGGCAGTAAGTAAAAGTCCCGCAACAGCATCTCCCTTAACATACTTTACTGCACCATCCATGGAACCAAAAAAGCTTGCTTCCTGCTGAATCTTATCTCGTCTGATTTTCGCTTCCCTGTCATCAATGGCTCCGGTATTTAAGTCTGCATCAATCGCCATCTGTTTACCGGGCATTGCGTCCAAGGTAAATCTTGCGGTTACCTCAGCTACACGCTCAGAACCTTTGTTGATTACCAAAAACTGCACCAAAATCAAAATAATAAAGATAATGGCACCTACAATCAAGTCTCCTCCGCCTACGAAAGCACCGAAGGTCTTAACCACATTACCGGAAGTTCCTGTTACGAGAATCAATCTTGTAGAAGAAACATTCATGGCAATACGAAAAATTGTCGTAAAGAGCAGGATTGTCGGGAAATAAGACATATCCAATACTTCTTTGGTAAACATACACGCAAAAAGTATGGTAAAAGAAATGGCAATATTAAATGCCATAAATACATCCAGAAGACCTGCCGGAAGAGGTACAATCAGCATAATAAATGCAATCAAAACATATATTGCAACTATAGCATCCGTCTTTTGCAGCCTTGTACTCATTCCTTAAGTCCTCCTTCCCAATGTATTTTTACCGGATATACCGGACCGTTCTTTTAATCAAGCAAGCTATACCTTACCCTGTAAATGATAAACAAATGCGAGAACTTCCGCTACTGCCTGATACAACTCCGGCGGCACGGCCTGTCCAATTTCCACATTGGCATAAAGCATACGTGCCAAAGGCTTGTTCTCAACAATTTCAATTTTATGCTCTTTGGCAACCTCCTTGATTTTGGCCGCCATATAATCCTCACCCTTAGCCAGCACGATCGGTGCATCGGCCACTTCCGGGTCATATTTAATTGCTACCGCATAGTGGGTAGGGTTAGTGATAACCACGTCCGCTTTCGGCAAATCCTGCATCATACGACGCTGAGAGGCTTCTCGCATACGCTGACGAATCTTACCCTTAATCTGAGGATCACCTTCCTGCTGCTTGTATTCGTCCTTAATCTCCTGCTTGGTCATTCGCATATCCCGGGCAAATTTTACCTTCTGATAAATAAAATCTGCCGCAGCAATAATCATATACACAGCAGCCACACGAATGCCCAAATCCGTCACAGTGGTTGCAACCAGCTGCAGAGCCTGCAACAAAGGCATATCATACAACAGGAATAAAAGCGTCCACTTGTCCTGCAAATAATTATAGCATATATAAACAATCAAGCCAATCTTTGCAATGGATTTTATTAGTTCCACTAAGGAATTCAGAGAAATAATTTTCTTAAATCCGGAGATTGGATTCATCTTACTTAACTTGGGCTGCATCGGCTTACTTGTGGGTTTCCATCCTACCTGAACCACATCACTGACAAAAGCTACAATCACACCCACAATCGCCAAGGGACCGGTGATAATAACCACCTGAATCAATATCTCCCGGAAGACCAGATAGATATCATTCCCGGGCATTCCACCACGCCAAAATACCACTGTCTCACTAATCCGGCCGTAGATATTCTCAAACACATCCAAAAACTGTTGCCCCATAATTCCGACCCAGACACGCAATACCACAAAAAGTGCCAACAAACCAAGGCCGTTCGCAATCTCACGACTCTTAGCAACCTGTCCCTCTTTACGGGCATCACTTAACTTTTTCTCGGTAGCGGGTTCTGTTTTTTCGCCGCCCTGACCCTCCGCAAAAAATTGCAGATTATATTCCATCAACATAACTTATCTCCTAAGGGCTTATGGCCTCCACAAAGGATGTAATAACCGTCTTCATTTCAGTAAAAATAAACTCTGCAGCTCCGGGCATCATCTGTACAGTTAACAGAAGAACTGACATTCCCACCAAAATCTTAAGCTGAATTCCCACCGCAAACATATTCATCTGGGGGGAAACCTTAGCCAACACACCTAAAATGGCATTCAACAATAAAATTACACAAAAGATGGGCAGCACAATTCGAAAACCTATAACAATATAGTCACTCAGAAAACGAATAATTGTCTCCAACATAGCATCTCTGTGAAAGACAATTCCACCTACCGGAATCAACACAAAGGTGTCTGCAAGAGCCCCTAAAAGATATCTGTACATTCCCGATGCAATCAGCATCATAGTGAATGTATATTGATAAAACACACCCGTCAGACTGGTCTGCTGCATGCTGTTTGGATCCATTAGCTGTGCCATGGATAATCCGGTCTCCATATCTGCCACAGCACCGGCGAAATTGAGAATAGACATACAAATATTGGCACCAAAACCAATCACCAGACCTGCAATAGCTTCTTTTATCACCAATATGGCATATTCCATCTCCGTATCATACACCAGAGCCTGTGCAGGCGTCACCGCCTGATATAGGAGCAACGCAACAAAAATACTTAGAGCGACTCTCACTCTTGCCGGTGTATTTCTCATACTGAAAAAAGGAGAAATATGAATAAAACAGGAAACTCTCACTAAAATCAGCAGGAAATATTCTAAATCATTCATGGAAAAGGATAAATCAATCATGAATTTCCTTCCCTTCCGTTCTCTACCTGTGAATATAAAGACTGAAATTGCTCCACAACTGTGTGGTAAATTCCACCATCTGCGTCATCATCCAGCCTCCTACAATCGCCAACGCCAGAAATACACAGACAATCTTAGGCACAAAGGTCAACGTCTGTTCCTGAATGGATGTGGCAGTCTGAAAAATACTGACAATCAGACCAACACACAATGATACCAAAAGTATCGGCAGCGAAACTTTAATAATCAGAAACAACGCATTGTTGGCAATCTCTACTACTGCATCTACTGTCATTTGTCATCCTCCTATCAGTAAAAGGTCTGAACAAGCTGACCAATAATGAGTGCCCATCCGTCAGCCATTACAAACAGCAGAATCTTAAACGGCATGGAAATTGTGGTAGGCGGCAACATCATCATACCCATACTCATAAGCGTGGATGCCACAACCATATCTATCACAATAAAAGGAATATATATCATAAATCCTATCCAGAATGCCGTCCGAAGTTCACTTATCATAAAGCTTGGCACCAGAACCGAATCAGGTATGCTTTCCAGCTTACCATCCCACTCCTGCCCGGATATGTCCATAAAAAGTTCCACATCCTTAAGCTGTGTTTGGGGATACATAAACTCTCTCAGCGGCTCCATGGCAAGCTCCAACGCCTCTTCCTGCGTAATTATCCCCTCATTAAAGGGCTTTATTGCCTGTTCATTAATTTCATTAAAGGTAGGCTCCATAATAAAAAATGTGAGAATCAAAGCCAATCCGATAAGAATCTGATTAGGCGGCGCTGTCTGGGTATTAAGCGCAGCTCTGGTAAAATGAAGAACAATGATGATTCTTGTAAAAGAAGTCATCATCACTACCAGAATCGGTATCAAAGAAATGAATGTCAATGTCAGCAAAATACGAAGCGAGCCATTCAAACTGCCATTGTCTTCATTGACTGTCAATGTCACCGTATTTACCGTATTGAGCTGATTAAGTTCTTCCGGCGTCTGAGCCGTCCCCGCAGGATTAATAATGGTGGACTGCGTTGTGTCGCCGGTTAATCCACCGTTTTCCGCCGCATATGCCACCATTCCTAAAGGTATATCCTTATGAATGCACAATATGCCTACCGTAATCAGCAGGCATATCAAAAGCAAAAAGCCTTTAACGGCTTTTTGCTTTGTCATTATTTGTTTTCCAGTTCGCTGTCCTCTGTTCATTACTATCTGTCCTTTGTATCGCTTTGATCACTGGAATCCATTTTTATGGTCTTCTCTAGGAGTTCCTTAAAGCTCAGCTTACTATCAGATGCATCTCTGAACTTAAGCTGCTCATAAGGCACCTCGCCAAGCATGGTCACTGTGTCTTTACAGACTGCAATAGCCATATATTTCTGTCCTACTCTCACCAACTGTATGTACTTATTGGTTGTGATTCGAACAGTCTCGATAATCTCAATATTAGCATTCACATTCTGTGCCTTCTGATATTCCGCCATCCATCGGGTAACCCATGCGGTCACTCCCAAAACAAGCACAAACACAATCAGCACTGTAATCAGCTGTGCATAACTGCCCGCTGTAAGAAGAATTGTCATTATCCCACAACCTTCTTAACCGCCTCGATAACACGATCTGCTTGGAACGGCTTTACAATAAAGTCCTTTGCTCCTGCCTGAATGGACTCAATAACCATTGCCTGCTGACCCATTGCGGAACACATAATAACAAGAGCGCCTGCATCCAGCTTCTTAATCTCCTTCAGTGCCTGAATACCATCCATCTCAGGCATGGTAATATCCATCAGCACAAGATCCGGATTTAATTCCTTGTATTTCTCAACCGCTTTAGCACCATTCTCGGCCTCTCCTGCAACATTATAGCCGTTCTTGGACAGGATATCCTTAATCATCATTCTCATAAATGCTGCATCATCACAGATTAAAATATTCTTCGCCATGTTTTTCCCTCCATTGGTTATAACACTTTATATAATTATACCATGAAACCGACAATTTTGTCAGCCCTTATTTAATTATTTCAGTAACTCTTACACCAAAACTTTCTTCGATAACTACAACTTCGCCCTTTGCAACAAACTTACCATTGACCAAAATATCAATGGGCTCACCTGCAATACGATCAAGTTCAATAATGGAACCCGGTGCAAAATCAAGAATCTCCGAAATAGATTTATTGGTACGTCCCAGTTCTACAGTAACTTCCAGGGGCACATCCATAATAAGTCCGATATTTTCCTGTCCGGGAATTCCTGACATATCCGGTGCAAAGCTCTGAAACTGTGCGGGCTGAACATTGATATTCTGGGGCATTCCCATTGGCATTCCCATATTCATACCGGGCATTCCCATTGGCATTCCCATAGGCATTCCCATATTCATACCGGGCATTCCCATTGGCATTCCTGTATTCATAGCAGGCATTCCCATGTTAGGCATTCCCTGCATTCCCATCATATCAGGCATTCCCATTCCCTGCATGTTGCTTGTAGCACTCATATCAGGCATAGCATTCATACCGCCCATATCCATAGCAGGTGCAGGTGCAGGAACCGGTGCAGGTGCGGGTGCAGGTGCGGGTGTAGGTGCAGGCGCAGGTGCCGGTTCAGGTTCTGCCGCACCCGTCTGATTGCTGATAAAGGTATCTACCAATTTCTTGGCAAATTCAATAGGATACAACTGCATAATCGTACTGTCAACCAAATCACCGATCTGCATACGGAACGCAATTTTTACAAATGTTCCTGCCAAAAAAGGTGCTATCTCTTCCGCTGCCTGAATCTTGTTTAAATCGAGCAACGAAGAGTTAGGCGGGCTGATATCAATCACTGAGTTCAGCATAGTAGAAAGAGATGTTGCAGCCGAACCCATCATCTGGTTCATAGCCTCCGAAATCGCACTCAGATGGAGTTCCGATAACGGCTCCTCATCCGTAACAATTCCATCTCCGCCCATCATCAGGTCGGTAATAATTCTAACATCATGCTCTTTAAGTACCAAAATATTGGAACCATCCAGTCCCATGGTGTACTTAATCTGAATAAACACACAAGGTCTTTCGTACATCTCCAAAAGCTCATCCCATGTTGCCAAAGCTACCTCAGGTGTTGTAATATTCACTTTTCTGTTAACTAATGAGTAAAGGGTGGTGGCAGAAGAACCCATGCTGATGTTTCCTACCTCACCAATGGCATCCTTTTCCACGTCAGACAACAATTCGTTGTCCCCGGCAGTCTGTACACCGCCTACAGATGAATCAGTCGCCGAACTGTCAGCGGGCGTTTCGTCTGCAAGGTCTGCCATCAGGTCTCCCGACAAATCCATGCCGTTTAACAGGGCATTGATTTCGTCCTGAGAAAGCATTCCATCCATCTGTTACTCCTCCTCTCTTACTACCGATGTAATCCGCACAGCGTAATTATCTTTATTCGCGCCGGGCAAAGCGGTAAATTTTCTGATATTCCCTACATAAATCTCCATATCGTTATCCACTCTGGTATCCAGACGGATACAATCGCCAACCTGTAAGTTGGTAAAATCTCCCACCGAAATATTGCTCTTACCAAGAATTGCTCTGATGGGTATATCCACCTTCCGAATCAGTGACTCAATATATTCCTCATAATGCTCATCATGATTCTCCTGCATGGATGCATACCAGTACTTGGTATTCAGTCTGTCCATAACTTCTTCTAATGTAAAGAAAGGAAGACAGAAATTCAAAAGACCCTCTACATCTCCGACTTTCACACTCAAAGTGACAATTGCAATCATATCATTCGGTGCAATAATCTGTGCAAACTGCGGATTCGTCTCTACTCTGCTAAGCAAAGGAGAAATATTCACTACATTTTTCCACGGATCTCTTAAAAGCTGTGTCAGCATAACCAAAATCTTCTGGATAATCGACATCTCGATTTCCGAAAACTCTCTATTCTTCTCAAGCGGCATTCCTGCACCGCCAAGCATTCTGTCCAACATAGCATAAGCCAGATTGGTCGATAATTCCACAATAATCGTCCCGTTTAGCGGAGCAAAGTTTACAATACCCAAAATAACCGGATTAGACAAAGCATTGGAGAACTCGCTAAACGTAACCGTTTCAGAACTCATCACCGCCACCTGTACATTTCTTCTCAGGTAAACCGGAAGATTGGTGGAAACCAATCGGCCATAATGCTCGAAGATAATCTCCAGCGTTCTTAAATGCTCTTTTGAGAACTTGGTCGGGCGGCTGAAATCGTAGTTTTTAACCTGCTTTTCATCTTTTTTGTTCTGCATCTCGTCAACATCCAATTCACCGGTTGACAATGCCGCCAGCAGATTATCTATTTCGCTTTGCGAAAGAACCTCGCCCACAAGTCCTCACCTCCTTTTTATTAGCCGAAAACCGGACATGCTTGGTTTATCAGCCGTATTTTACTTCGCTAATAGAAATCTTGTAAATAAAATCACTCTGGAACAAATCCTGTACAGCAGTCAAAAGTTCTGCCTTCAGATTCTCCAAACCGGTATCAGCCTGCAATTCAGCAGTCGTGTGCTTGCTGATAATGCTACTGATTGCATCCTTAATCAGTTCCTCTTTGGCAGCCATTGCCTCTGCAGAACCGTAAGTCTTGTAATCCTTATGCTTCGTATTTACGGAAAGTGAAATATTACATACCAGATATCCCTGTTTCGGAGTCTCTCCGTCCACAGCAGATGTTTCGAGTGCAAGGGGAATGGTCATAGCACTTGCAATAGCATAAACTTCAGTATCCTCCAGGGAAACCGCAGCCATCTGGTTCTCCGATCCGGGCTCAGTCAACTCCAGATTCAATGCTACGGCAATATTACCGACCAAATCCGACACCTTCTTATTGGTACTCGTCACACTAAACATCATCACTGATGTAAGAACAAGATTTACAATAAGTAGTGCAAGTATAATAAACGATAATAAATTTTTCTTCATAAGTATATCTCCTTTAGGTTATTCCTTTAGGAAGGATTGTATATTCTGATTTCTACACGACGGTTCTTACTTCTGCCCTCCGGGGTAGAATTATCAGCAATAGGAATTCGTTCTCCCATTCCGGCATGCTTAAGCCGAGTTTCATCTAGTAACGTATTCTCTGTAAGATAATAAAACACCGACAACGCTCTTCCGCTGGACAACTCTTCATTGCTGGGAAAACGCGAACTGCTTATGGGCACATTATCTGTATGTCCTTCTATCTCGATGATACCCTGTGCATATCGCTCAAGGATTACACCAACCTTATCAAGAACTACGTAAGACTCTTCCTTGAGTTCATCACTTCCGGAATCAAACAAAAGTGCACCTGTCATGGAAAGCTGTACATACTGAGCAGTAAATGTAACGTCTATCTGGTCTGCCAGTTGTCCCTCTGCCACCGCTTCCTCAATCAGTTCAGAAAGCTCTTCATTACTTTGAAGCTGTTGTTCCTCAATCGTTTCCTTCAGTATGTCAATATCGCCGGAATTCTCATACTCCTCCGTTTTATCCTCAGGAGATTCTGCATCAGAAAGTTTACCGGTACTGTTTATGTACTTATCCAGCTCATTCAACTGACTTACACCATTACTGATAAGAATGCCTTCTCCGATTGCCGTAGCGCCCTTATCGAACACACTAAATGTATTATTCATGGACGCAACCAGTTCTTCCCACTTTGATTCTTCGATGGTAGACATGGAAAAAAGGAGTACGAAGAAACAAAGCAAAAGGTTCATTAAATCACTAAAGGTCGCCATCCATGCCGGTGACCCGGGTGGCGGCGTATCTTCCTTTCTCTTTGCCACTTACTCCTCACCTCCAGCTTCCTCTTCACCCACTCTGTCCTTGGGTGCCAGGAAGGATTTTAACTTCTCTTCAATTACACGAGGGTTTTCTCCTGCCTGAATAGACAAAAGTCCTTCAATCATAACTTCCTTAAGCATCATTTCAGCAGCATTATCCGCCTTAAGCTTATTGGAAACAGGGATACAAATCCAGTTTGCCAAAATGGAACCATACAAAGTAGTAATAAGTGCTACGGCCATCGCAGGTCCGATTGCACTGGCATCTGACATGTTATTCAACATATCTACCAGACCAATCAAGGTACCAATCATACCCCAGGCAGGTCCCATAGAGCCAAGCACATCCCAGAAACCAATCAGATTTTTATGTCTGCCCTCAACGCTGACAAGCTCTGTTTCCATGATGGCACGCACCAAATCAGGATCCGTACCGTCCACAATCAAGAGAATACCCTTCTTAAGGAAAGGCTCGTCTAACTCAGCCGCCGCTTCCTCCAATGACAAAAGACCCTCTTTACGGGCTACATTGGACAAATCTATTATCTTTTTAATCATATCCGAAGTATTAATAGCCGGCACTTTGAATATCAACGTAAAGCTCTTGAGTCCTGCAATAAAATCTTGCAGATTAAAAGAACACAGCGTTGCACCAATCGCACCGCCAAACGTAATAAGTGCCGAAGGCGGATCCAGATAATTAGACACACCACTCAATCCCGCACTACTGATGATACCAAAAATCATCATTGAAAAACCAAATATCAGACCTACTAATGATGCTATATCCATTAGAAATCACCTCAAACATTCCGCAATTTTCCAAATTATTCTGCAAGAATATCCTTTCGATACAATTTTACTAAATTTTTTATGTCTTGTCTACTTTCTTTTACAATTATTTTTTTTCCTGTTGTCAAAGTTAACACAGTATCAGGGGTTTCCTCGACAATTTCCAACAAATGGGGATTCACTAAAATTTTTACGCCATTTAACTTTGTCACTTCTATCATAATGCGACCTCCGTAAAACAACCTCATAATATGGACATAAGGGACGGAAATTCTGTCTTTTCCGCCCCTTTATGCATATCTTTTTACTATTTCTAAAAAACGAATTATCTCTTCAGATTAGTCAGTTCCTCAAGCAAAGTATCTGAAACAGTAATAATACGGCTGTTTGCCTGGAAACCTCTCTGAGTAGTAATCATCTCCGTAAATTCTGCAGACAAATCTACATTACTCATCTCCAGCTGACCGGTAGACATATAACCGCCATTTGCAGTAACATCCACACCAATACCATCAAATTCACCGGAGTTAAGTGTTGCAGAATAAAGGTTATCTCCCGCTCTTTCCAGACCGGATGCATTCGCAAAACTTGCAGACGCAATCTGACCAAGCAACTTGGTCATACCATTATCATAACTTGCATAAATCATACCGTTATTCTGAATAGATACACCAATCATATCGCCAAGACGGCGTCCGGTTCCCAATCCTTCCAAATCACCGCTTGTAGCACCGATTGTAGAAGTACCCTTGTTATCAAACATGGAAATCTCGGACAAATCAATCTGAATATTGGAAAAATTAGTGAAATCATCACCTAAATCAGCCAGATTGAAGTTCGCCATAAAGGTTGTATTGTTACCACCTACAGATTCAATGGCACCGGTATCGTCATTAAAGATTACCTCGTAACCATAGTATACACGTCCGGCAGACTCAGCACCTGTTCCGAGAGCAATATCCAGAGAAGGCAGTTTATTGTTAGGATCATAGATTACATCATTGATGCTGTAATTCTCAGTAACAGTAGTACCATTATCACCTTGAACCTGAACGGGTATCTGCAAATTCATAAACTCATCCACAGAACCTTCATAACCATATGCCTGTGCAATCAGCGCAAGCGCCTTCTGATTCTCTGCATCCAGCTCTGCCTCATCGGTAGGAGCCGGATTTACCGTACTGTACGGATATGTAGCATTACCGGTAGCATACACAAGAGGATTGTTATTGGCAAGCAGATTACCTGCCGCATCCCAAGAATAGCTGTTTCCCAAGCTGATTGTGGTATTTGCCATCTGAGTCTGTGCAATACCACCGCCAAATACTGTCTTCTTCTGCGCATCGGTCATTTCAACCTCATTGCCCTCAGAATCAAGAAGCTTATCAAATTCAAGGCTGTAGTTATTCTGCTCAGTAGACTGTTTGAACACAAATCTTGCAGTATAACTGTAACCCAGATTATCATAGAAATTCAGATTAACAACCTTACCGTTAGCACTGGTTACATCCGTATCATTCTTATCCAGAATACCGGAAATATAAGCCTTAGAAGTTGCCTCAGGGGGATATGTCATGTTTGCCGCACTCATAATACGAAGCGCTGTAACAGTATCCTGCTTGATGTCTCCGGTAGCCTCATCAACACCCCAACCCATTACATTATAACCGGTACTGGTCATAGCCAGATTACCTGCACCATCTACATAAAAAGAACCATCACGGGTAAAGAAATTCTCTGATCCGTTGGAAACCACAAAAAAGTTCTCACCGGAAATCATGATATCAAAAGGATTACCTGTAGACTGGCTCGCACCCTGTCCGGTAATATTCATGTTAATCGCGCCACTTCTTACACCAAGACCAATCTGTCTTGCGTTAACACCACCGGTTCCGGTAGCCGCATTAGGACCGCTGGCCTTCTGTGTAGTCTGGCTCATCAGTTCACTGAACACGATGGAACTGGATTTAAATGCTGTTGTATTTACGTTCGCAATGTTGTTACCGATTACATCCATTTTGGTCTGGTGAGTCTTCAGTCCGCTAACACCAGAATACAATGATCTCATCATAATATTTGTCCTCCTATTACTCGGAGCCGTCTCCCGTCTGTCATTCGGGGAGAACCTGTAAACTTCCTTGTGAGGTCCGGCTTACATAATTACTGCTCCGTTGATATTTGTAAATACATTGTCGTTGGTCTCTGTACTATCCATGGCCGTTACCACCGTGTTGTTAGGCACATTCACGATAAATGCCAATTGATCTACAATAACCAATGAATCTTTAATTCCTTTCTGCTGTGCCTTGCGGACACCATCATTCAATCTTTCCATTTGGCTGTCACTCAATTCAATACCTCTGTCACTAAGCCTGCCTGTTGCATGCTTGGAAAATTTGAGTTCATCAGTCTGCCCCAGCAAGGTCTTCTGCATGAGCACATCCTGGAAGGAAATCTGCGTCTTTGATACTTTGTTATCCGTTGCGCCCGGATTTTTCAAATATCTTTCCTGGACCTGCTCGATAGAAAGGATTTGGCGATTCTGAAAATTCTGATTCTGAATATCCATATTCCTTCCTCCCTCTCAACACATCCTGTGCGGGTTAATCTGCATTATTGCCTTTTTCCTCTTCCAATGCGGCTCTGACTTCCTTAGCTTTTTCT
>SVFL01000036.1 GCA_015056885.1 Lachnospiraceae bacterium | reverse complement strand
GGTTGCATTGCTGTTTATTTGTCAAGGTTCATATCGAACACTCTGTGTTCGTCGTTGTTGCTTTTGTTTCAGCAGCAACTCTGTTATCTTATCACAGGAGTTTTGCTTTGTCAACAACTTTTTTAAACTTTTTTATTTTTACCGTTCAACAACTTTTCAGTTGTTTTCGCGGTGGAGTTTTATACTACCACAAAAGTTTTCCACTTGTCAACAGTATTTTTTAAATTTTATCCACAAAATTTCCCTGTCTTCCGGAAACCGCAGAAAACAGGGAGTTTTAGTCTCTTATATGTAGTTTGAAATCTAGCCTTGCACCATTACCTGTATCCATCCGGCAAGCTGGTTATGTTCATACAACCAAGCAAGTATACGGCTGTCTGCTGTACATTGCAGGATATATTCTCCTATCATACCCAGATCCATCATCATTGCAAATGTATAAATTGTCCACAATATTAAAATTGTTTCTGCAATTCCTACTGCAATACCCAATACCTTATCCAAACTTTTGACTATAGGCAGCTTTGCAATCAACTTAGCCGGAACAAACACTACATTAATAAGAAAATGTACAATACCCAACACTGCCAACAAAAAAACCATAACTATAACATTTAAAATCTTTCCATCATAGTAACTGCTCAATCCGGTTCCCACCAGCGCAACCACAATGCACAAGAAAATAAGTGACACAAAGGATATAATCTCCTTTACCATTCCCTTATCATACCCATCATAAATTTTAAAAATCATAAAAAGAATTACAATCAGCAATAGAATATTGATTTCCATTTCTCACTTGTGCTCCTACTTTAACTGTATAGTGTCGATAGAAGTCTCCGTCACCAATACATATTTATATGCTCCTCCTGCCGGAAATAGCAAATCCGCCGCCTTGGAAAAATATCCATTAAATTTCTCCACGCCGCCATAAGTCATAACCTGACACTCCGTTTCATTATAAATGACAAAGCAGTCTTCTTCAAAAAAGATTTCATTGTACTCCAGATTAAAATAATATGTATCAATCTTTTTGCCTGCAGTATTATATACATCCATCATGTAGCTGTGTTCCATATCGTCAGACACAAATACCAAACCGATATGGTTTTCACCATAAAAAACAGATTGGATTTCCTTATTATAGATATAACCGGCCTCTTCCGTAGGTGTCTGACCACCCTTGAAGACCATCAGACGATTATCTCCCACAGCAAACGCAGTTTCATCATCCACAAAATGAATTTCCGGAATCAACATATCCGAATAAAAATACAAACCTACAACATGATCGCTCATATTATCACCAACGGGACCGAAATTATAAAATACCACATTGGATTTGAGCACACCTGCATCCAAATATACATATGTTACAGCCAACATCACTCCATTGGGAGAAAGACTGACAGATACCGGATAGCCTGCTTCATCCATGTGAGCCTGTCCCGTAAACATCAACTCTCCCTCTGAATTGTATGTATTAATCCATGTGACATTAGTGTCGGCAAGAACCGCGGTAACCATTCCTGTAGCCGATACCGCAATATCCTTAATCGGCATATTTGTAGAAATAGAACCAAGCTGTTTCTGATTATCCTGCACATATATTTCTCTTCCGTTATAACTTGCAATCGCAGAGACATTCCGACAGGTCTCTACCAGAATATCCTGAATCTCATAGGTCTGATTCCAGGTTACTTCACCTTTCATATTGGTACAATGAGCACCATCCTTACTATATGTAAGCACACTGTCCTGCAAACGAATATCCTCAGCTCCCGCCGAGCCTTCCAGTACCACAGTAGAAACCGTATCATACCCTGTGTATACATGTCGTTTGTACTGCACCATAACCAATACCACCACAGCCAAAAGCGCAGCTACCACCAACATCACACGATATATGTTTTTCAGCTTGTGGCGCTTAATTTTTTCTCTGTAGTCGTTTTGTATCTGTTCTCGTTTTTCTTTTTCTCTTCGGTAACTTCTAATATCTGCCATGAAATACCTCGTAAATTAATCAGGCAACAAAATAATCTGCCCTTCTTTTATATCATCCGGATTAGAAATATCATTCATAGAGCATACATCCGTCAATCTGACATCACTTCCATATTGACGCAGACAAATACTAATCAGTGTGTCACCCGGCTGAATAATATAAGCCACTGCACCGCTCCCTTTCTGTGACGTTTGTGTCACTTCCTCGGATGGTATCACTTCTTCTGACTGCGACTCCGTCAAACACTCTTTCTCCGGTATATCTTCCTTCTCTATTTTCTCTTGACTCTCTATTATTTCCAAGCTCTCCATAGATTGATTTTCTGTCAAGAGCGCCTGTTCCAGCTTGTCCTCCATTTTAAGGGTCTCTTTTTGACTTGCTCCCTGCTCCACAGCCGCCGATGCTGCTACATCACCGCCATTCACCGGCCTGTCTCCTATCAGTTCCTTTTCTCTAAAAGTGCCTATTCCCAGAAGACACAATAATGCAAAGCCTCCCACTGCAGCTAGTCGCATCTTTTGCAAATTAGGAGATGTGGATGTATTTCTTTTTAACCATTCCACCGGTTGTGCATCATCCACAGTTCCACTACTAACCGTGCCTCGTCTATCCTCTTGACGTTTTTGGACTTCTTCATACTTTGTCCGGTCAACCTTCTCAGGTTCCGGCTGTTCGCGCACCGTGAGCATATATGCAAGCATTGCATCATTTTTCTCATAGAACCGGGCATATCCGCCTATGTATCTGCAAATCTCCTGCTCGCAAATATGAACACCATCTATCATTTCGCCGTTTAGAATACGATACCCGGCAAACTCCAGCTCAGGAAAATATTTTTTTCTGAGTCTCTCGATTTCCTGTAATTGCGCCTGTGACAAATGTCTTACTTCTCTCGAAAGTTGTTCTATTTTACAAGCACCATACAAAAAGAAGTAAGATATTCCATTCTCCAACTGGCGCTTGCCATATAAAGCTACTGTCGCTCCCTTATCCTGAGCAGATTGATTCAACTGCTTCATATAAGAAACGACATAATCCTCCACGTAAACCTTACAGTCCTTATTGACCTCTCCGATTTGTGTAACATTTTTGGGTAATTCCATATAAAACACCTCCCACACCGTGTCTGACAAGTTCTTTTGACTCATCATAACACCGGCGTGCAAGGTATTTTAGCATTCTTTGTCGTAACTTACGCAAAATTATTCGACAAGTTTTGCACAACATATTCACACAACTCTGAATTGTTATACAAACTGATAAACAGTTACAGAATCATATTCTCTGCCTGCACCAAATACGCAGGAAGGGAAATTATCGTGATGAATGGTATCCGGGAAATACTGCGTCTCCAAACACAAGCCATGACGCTTGTCATATACAGCGCCTTCTTTACCATCCTGTCTGTCAATACAATTGCCTGCATAAAACTGCACACCCGGCAAAGTAGTATACACCTTCATCACTCGTCCACTCTTAGGTGCCTTCACAGTAGCAACATGCTGCAAACTGCCGTCCGCACCGGTAATTGCCCAGTTGTGATCATATCCCTTAGTCAGCTTAAGTTGTTCCATATCTGTATTAATTTCATCTCCCACAACTTTCTCCACATTAAAGTCCATGGGAGTTCCTGCCACAGTTGCAAGTTCACCGGTAGGAATGGCACCGGCCACTACCGGTGTATATGTATCTGCCTTTATCCAAAGACTGTGACCTTCAATATTACCTGAAAGATGTCCCTCCAGATTAAAATAGCTGTGATTGGTAGGATTAAGAATCGTTCGCTTGTCACTGCAACCATGATAATGCAATTTCACTGCATTTTCCTCATCCAATGTATAGGTAACTTCCAGTGTCTTATTGCCGGGAAAACCCAGATTGCCGTCTTTGTCTTTTAATGTAAAATGCACTCCGGCGGATACCACTTCCGCATCCCATAACTGCGCATGATAACCTTCCGTCAAATGACTGTGCAGGTTATTCTCATTATCATTGACATCTAACTGATAGTTCACGCCATCAATAGTAAATGCTGCTCCACCTATACGATTGGCGTTAGGACCAATTACTGCGCCAAAAAAGCTGGGATTGGTGTAATATTTCTCTCCACTGTCAAATCCCAACACCACATCATCTGTCTTACCTGAAGCATCCGGAACCATAAGATTCACAACAATTGCTCCCAAATTCATAACGGACACTTCCATACCCTTCTCATTTTTCAAGGTATAAAGAACAATGTCCTCACCGGTCTTACTTTTGCCAAAAGGCTTGGCTTCCACTGTAATTGCCATCTTGTCACCTCATCAAATATATTTTGATTCACCCCAACAATTGCCTACATAAACTATTACAACTCCGTACGACCTTCCAAAGCACGCAGAAGAGTCACCTCATCAATGTACTCCAAATCACCGCCCACCGGTACGCCACTGGCGATTCGGGTCACACGAATTCCTGAAGGTTTGATAAGCTTGCTGATGTACATAGCTGTCGTTTCACCCTCCAGACTGGAATTAGTGGCAATAATTACCTCTTCCACCTCTCCCTGCAAACGCTCAATCAATTCCTTCAACTTAATATCACCGGGACCGATACCGAGCATAGGCGAAATCGCACCGTGAAGCACGTGATACACACCTTCATATTTGCCGGTTTTCTCATATGCCGCCAAATCTCTGGTATTCTCCACCACCATAATCAACCCGTGATTACGCTTCTCACTGGCACATACCGGACAAACCTCTTTGTCTGTCAACGTATAACATTCATTACAATAACGCACATTGGCCTTGGCCTCCATCATCACATTCGCCAGACGATTCACTTTATCCTGTGGCATATTGATAAGATGAAAAGCCAGTCTCTGGGCGGACTTATTGCCAATACCCGGAAGTGCAGCCAATTCTTCTATTAACTTATTAATATGTCCGCTATATAAATCCATTAGAAAGGAAAGCCTCCAAAGCCTCCGGTCAGGTTACCCATAAGCGCCTGAGTCGCCTGATCAGCCTGACGCATAGCATCATTTACAGCTACCATAATTGCGTCCTGCAGGGTTTCAATATCCTCAGGATCTACAATCTCCTCTGCCAACTTAATATTCAAGAGTTCCTTGCTGCCATTTACAGTAACCTCTACTGCACCGCCGCCTGCGGTAGCAGTAAATTCCTTGGTCTCAAGTTCTCTCTGTCCTTCTTCCATCTGACGCTGCATTCTCTGTGCCTGCTTCATAATATTACCCATGTTGTTAGGCATACCTGCACCGTTAAAACCTCCACGTTTTGCCATTTCTTTGTTCCTCCAAAATATTTATATTAATCCTCTTCTTCGATTTCCATATGAATCACATGAGAGAGGTCCACATAGTGGTCTTCAAATTCTCTTTCGCTGTTTACGGTTTGAATACTTACCGCAACCTCCTTGCCGGCGAAATCGGCCAAAATATATTCTAATTGCTGCTTATTTTCCGGATGTCGGTTGAAATAATCCGATGCCGGCCCATCTTCCATCACCATTTGCAAAGTATTATCCGCGCCAAGACTCAGTCTTGCCATTTTCATGTACATGCGCATGGGATTATCCGCATTACCGCAAATAGACGGCCACTTGGCCACAATGGCCTTAATATCATCCGGAATTGCCTTGGGAAGCTGGGGCCTTGGTGCCGCCGAAGATACCGGTGCAGCACCGGTGGTACCACCTTCCGGAGCAGTTCCCTGTACCATCACCACACCATTTTCCACCTTATCCTCCACCTGACGAATACGGTCAATCAAAGAATCCGGTGTCGTTTCCATATCCGGTTTACACAATTTAATCAGAGCAATCTCCACCAAAATACGCTTCTGGGAAGCATATCGAATCTGACCGGACAACTCCGAGAAAATTCGAATATAGCGGACAATTCTGTCCATCTCTATCATCTGTGCCTCTTCTTTGAGACGCGCCAGATTGTCCGAGGACATATCAATAACATCCTCCAGATTATCTGAGGACTGTACGAGCATCAGATTACGCAGATACCACGCAAAATCTGTCACAAATTGTGTCAGTTCCCGCCCCTGCATCACAATCTCTTCAAGCAGTGTAACACAGCCTGTCACATCCCTGTCAAGCACATGCCTGAGCAAACGGCTGAACACCTCCGTATCCACTGCTCCCAAAACATCTAAAACCTTATCATAGGTCAGTTCCTTGCCTAAATGAAAAGCAATACACTGATCCAACAAACTGAGCGCATCTCGCATAGAGCCATCGGCAGTCTTGGCAATATAACGCAGTGCCTTTTCCTCTACCTGCACACCTTCCGCATCTACCAGCTCCTGCATCCGCGCAGCAATGGTATCAATGGTAATGCGTTTAAAATCATATCTCTGACACCTGGACAAAATGGTAATCGGAAGCTTGTGCACCTCCGTAGTCGCCAGTATAAATATAACATAGGAAGGTGGCTCTTCCAAAGTCTTAAGCAACGCATTAAATGCACCTATGGAGAGCATATGCACCTCATCTATGATGTAAACTTTGTATTTACCCTCCGCCGGTGAATAAGAAACTTCCTCCACAATCTCACGAATATTATCTACACCATTGTTAGAAGCCGCATCAATTTCAATCACATTCATGCTGGCTCCTGCCGCAATGGCTTTACAGATACGACACTCTCCGCAGGGTCCATCTTCCGTGGGGTTCTCGCAGTTTACCATTTTAGCAAAAATCTTAGCAATAGTAGTCTTGCCGGTTCCTCTGGTTCCGGTGAACAGATATGCATGTCCGATACGGTTCGCATTCAACTGATTGCGAAGCGTGGTTACAATATGCTCCTGTCCCTTTACATCCACAAAGGAATCCGGTCGAAATTTACGATATAATGCTGTATACGACATAAAAACAATACCCTTTCCAATCTACGGCTTAATCGCCGAAGGAAATTCCCAAAAGCTTGGCCTCCTGCACAATCGAAGCATCAGGAGACATATATTTAAGTTTCCCTGCTACCTCTTCCAAAGGCACACGCACGATTTCACGATTCTTGTAGCCCACCATAAAACCATACTGACCATCCAGAATCAACTTACCTGCCTCTGCACCCAAACGACTTGCAAACACACGGTCATAAGGGCAAGGGCTTCCGCCTCTCTGAGTATGTCCGGGAACAGTAACACGTACCTCTCTGCCGGTCTTTTCCTGAATCTGTGCTGCAATCTCATAAGAAACCGAAGGATAAGTCGAATTCTCCTTTTTCTTCTTAAACTCCTTTTTGGACAGCTTGGCATCCTTCTTGGAGATAGCACCCTCCGCTACCGCAATAATGGTAAAGCGGCTACCGTTTCGGTCACGCTCCTCTATCTTCTCAACCACCTTGTCAATATCATAAGGAATCTCAGGAATCAAAATAATATCTGCACCACTGGCCATACCTGCATTCAATGTGAGCCAGCCCACCTTGTGTCCCATTACCTCCACAATAAACACACGTCCATGAGACGCAGCTGTGGTATGAATACAGTCAATAGCCTCTGTAGCAATATTTACCGCACTCTGGAAACCAAAGGTCATGTCGGTTCCCCACAAATCATTATCAATAGTCTTGGGCAGAGTAACCACATTCAATCCTTCTTCTCGAAGAAGATTTGCAGTCTTATGGGAGCCGTTACCCCCCAGCACCACCAGACAATCCAACTTGAGCTTGTAGTAATTCTGAGTCATGGCATCCACCTTGTTCAAGCCATTCTCATCAGGCTCATGAATGGTTTTAAAAGGAGTACGGGATGTCCCCAGAATCGTGCCGCCCTTAGTAAGAATACCGGAAAAATCCTGACCTGTCAGCATCTGGAAATTGCCGTAAATCAATCCTTTATAGCCGTCCAGAAAACCATAAATTTCTACCTTCTCGTTACTGTTTAAAAGAGTCTTTACAACACCTCTCATGGCCGCATTAAGCGCCTGACAGTCTCCACCGCTGGTTAACATACCAATTCTCTTCATGGTTAGCCCTCCTTTATTTTATATTATTTATAGCTTTTATTCTCTATTTTCGAACTCCTTCATCCGTAAATGATTGCTTTAATGCTCTTTCTGTTGGAAGAATTGATACAAGCAAAATAGTACACTCCACTATAGCAATTGCAAGTCCCATCCATCCTATCGCATCCTGACTCTTTCCATATACAGGTATTTGAACCAATATTGTCGGAAGTAGCATAATCCATCCTATTTTCCACCAACGTTTTCCGCAATTTTCATTAGCAAATTGCCATGTATCTTTATTCATCATGGAACGGCTGGACCTATAACCTGCTACCGAATTAATTTCAGCGGGATAATGCTTCCACATAAATCTGCCCGCAATAATCATCAATAGCGAGTAGAGCATATTGCACACAAACATGAACCACCAAAACCACATATAATTCACCCCGCAGCTCTTGTAATTATTTCTTCCTGAATATTTTTTATCTATTTTATAATTATATCCTAAATTGAGCTATCAGACAACAAAGAAAAAAATTTCTCTTACAGTATAAGGGCGCCGGATTTTCAACCAATGTCATTTCGTCAAAAGTTTATAATAAAATAAGCCTTCCACTCACAAAGCAACTGAATGTAAGGCTTATTTTAAAAGTTTTTTGACTAATACATCTTATTCTCGTAATCCTGCAACTCGTGAAAGATATTGTCAACAATCCTATAATCCATACTTTTCCCTCATATCACACGAAACCTCATCAGCATCTTTAAACATCCCCTGCGCAGCATGCTCACGAGATTTCTCTAACTTTTGCAATATTTCACGCTCGGTTAAAGTTTCATATGGATTTGCGCCTACCCTTTTAATCTCAAACGGAAAACCATTTACCGCCAATGCTTGTGTTAAGAACATACGGATTGCGGTTGTAGTGTCTGTACCCAACGCCTTAAACAGTTCATCTGACTTTATTTTCAAATCATCATCTACTCTTACTTGTATTGTACTTGCCATCTTATCCACCTCCCATTTTTCTGCTTTAAGAATAACAAACAAATAATGCTAAGCCAATACATTTGCATTGACTTAGCATTGATATTGCAAAAAACACTGCTGCATTCCTTATTATCGATAGGCTTCACATGCCTTATTGTATTCAACCCATTTATCGGGTTCGTAATCATCCGCTTCTTCTATCTCAACCGATTCTTCTAAACTCTTCGCTGATTTATAATACATTCGTTCCAACCTATCATGGTCATCACCATACCCTTTAAAATAGAAAATCAAAGAATAATCCCCGTAAAAGTATTCACGATCCAACGACTTGACCAGTATCTTTTTCATCATCGCATACTGCAACCAGTGCAAGTACTCCGTTTTCCACCGGTACCCCATCCTTCAATCTCAATTATTCCAGTATAGTGACTGATATATCGCTTGTCAATAATGCCTTTCTCAAAATTAGTACTTGCCAACACCGTCATTTTTAGATAGAATAAACTCATTCGGAGCCGTATCGAAGTGGTCATAACGGGGCGCACTCGAAATGCGTTAGCCCTCCGGGGCACGAGGGTTCGAACCCCTCCGGCTCCGCTCCTTAGAGGCTGTTGCAAAATAGATGAGTAATCATCTATTTTGCAACAGCTCCATCTTTCCTATTTATCTATCTACCATTTCCGGACTCATAATTGCAGCACCTTGGGCATAATCAATCCCCAACGCCTTCACTGCTTCCAGAATCTCTGCGTTCTCAACGCACTCAGCTACTGTCTTAATTCCCAACAGATGCGCCACTTCATTAATCGTTCTGACCACCGCAGCATCTATGGGCGAAGCATCCATCTGACTTACAAAGCTTCCGTCAATCTTAACCATATCTACCGGTAGCTGTTTTAAGTACATAAAGGAAGACATACCGATTCCAAAATCATCTATGGCAAACTTACAGCCAAGTTCTTTCAGACTCTTCATAAGTGTTGTTACTTCCACAAAATTGGACACTGCACAGTTTTCTGTCACTTCAAAACAGACATTTTGCGGCGCGATTCCATATTTTTCAAATTCTTCCGATATAAACGCATAAAACTGGTCTGAATTCATGGACACACCGGTAAGATTGATATGGAATTGTGTCTCCTTATCACAGCCAAATTTCTCCATAACTGCATAATAATTGCGGCAAAAATCATGAATTACCCATTGATCCAGTTGCAAAAGTTTATTGTACCGTTCTGCTGATGACAGGAATGCTTCCGGCTCCAGCACCGTACCATCCTTCATACGCAACCTTACAAATACTTCATACATACCAACCTTTGTCTCTTCTGTCAAAGACTTGATGGGCTGATAAACCAGGAAAAACCGGTCATTCTCAAAAGCATCCGTAATAACAGGCATCATGGACGCCTCTTCTTGTCTGTCACTCAATTCCTTATCTTCAATGGTGTAAACATGCAATCTGTTTCCACCCTTTTTCTTGGCAATATAGCAGGCTCTGTCCGCCGCATTGACAACAGTCAGTCTGTCCAGCCCGGGTCTGTCGATTTCAAAGGCACCCACACTCATGCCCACATTGAATACCTTATCATCCCATTTAAAATTAAACTTTCGAATATCATCCAACAGACCCTCAACCACCTTTGTCATGGTCTCTTTGTCCGTATCATACATAACAATGGCAAACTCATCGCCACCCATTCTGGCCGCAAGATTTCCTTCTCCCGCCGCTGTTTTTATCATATAAGCAATCTGTTTTAACAACACATCTCCGGCGGCATGACCACAGATATCATTTACTGCTTTAAATTTATCTAAATCTATCACAATAAATACATGCTTTCTATCTGCGTCATTCAGAATTTTTTCAATGGCAATTTCCAGATTGTAACGATTGGAAAGCCCTGTCAATTCATCGTAATTAGCCTGATGCATCATAATACTCTGGGCCTTTTTAATCTCTGTTATATCTCGCGCTGTGCAGACATATCCGGTCACATTATCCTCATCGTCCTTAAGCACCGACCAGTTTACAGAAACCTCTATAGGTCCTCCGTCTCTGGTTACAAACTGTGTCTCACTGTTGCGCAATTCGCCATTATTAATTAGATTTGCATAGTCTGCCTGTACAAAGGGATTCTCTTCCTTATCTGCATACAAAAAACCTACCGTCTGTCCCTGTAATTCCTCCTGCGAATAACCAAGCAGACTGATTGCTGCATCATTTACCTTTTCCACAAGCTTGTCCATATCAATTACGAACAACGCCTCGCTCATGTTCAACAAAATACTATCTACATAATCCTTAGATACTGTTGTACTGTCCAATTGCAAAAGCATGTTATTAAAGGACTGTGCAATCTGTCCAATCTCATCATTAGTTCGAATATTCAAAGAATTTTCTTTCTTAAATCCTCTTCTGGAAACCCTGCGGATAGCACCATCCAATTTCTGCAAAGGATGTGTAATCCATCGGGTTATCAGCAGAAAAATCAACAAAAAAGAGCACACAAAAGTAACCAGCGCCAACACTGCATTATATCGGTACAGTCGATTCAAAGGCTCTGTAATGCAGCTTCTGGGATAAGCAACCACCAAAACACCAACATTTGACGCCGTATTCTCATCTGTCATTTCCTGCAAGGGCAAGATGTAAAAAAGCTTTTCATCATCTCTGTCTTCGATACGCTCTTCCGCACCGGACAAAACAGCCTGTTCCAATCGCTCACGACTGATACAATCCGTCTTCGCTCCCTGACTTACATAAAGCGCAGAACCGTCAACATCCGTTGTGTATGTATAAAGCACATGCTCGTTATTCGCTACAAAATCATCCAACAACGGTTCGCAATTCACAATTTCCGTGTAAGGAAGGAAGTTTTTCTCAATCAAACTGTTTACTGTGGTTTGCAGACCCCTTGCCGTAGCAAAAGCCTCCCTGTCAAAAGCATCCACCTGAGCACTTTTAAAAATTTGTCCACTTATGAAAAAGTTTCCAACAACTGTCAGTGACAGCACACCACACAATATAAGCAGGATTTTGATTCTGATATTCATTTTCTTTGGCTTTTTCTGTTTATCAGCCATTATTCCTCCCACTGGTACTTAGAATAAACTTCTGCACTGAGCAACAAATCTGCATCAACTGTCAGTCCCAGTTTCTCTGCTCTCTTGGTATTAATTGCAACAGACCCTTTTGCTGTATGGGTCGTGGGAATCTCTGCCGGGTCAACCTTGTCCACCAGAATCTGCTCCGCAATCTCTCCGGCTGTATAACCCTGTTCATAACCGGATATGGCAACACTACACAAGGTACTGTTATCAATTCTGTCAATCCAGAATGAAAAATCAGGAATGGTACTGTTCTCCTCAGTCCATTTCAATACATCCTGATAGAATACACTGTCACCATTTTCATCGGCATAATTGAATACGCCCACAAGGCACAAGGCATCTACCTTGCCATTGTATTCCAAAATAGTCTGCTGATACTCTTCAAAGGTCATAATCGGATCCAGGAAAATAAAGTTTACATCCGGATATTTTACAATTTCCGCTTCCATTCTGGCCTTTACATTATTCCACATCTCCGCGCGGTCATAGATTATAATAACATCTTTGATATCCGGCACAATTTCCTGAATCAACTCAAAACTGGCGCCAAAATGCTCCACCTCATATACACCGGTTACATTGTCGGCCTCGCCCAGCCCATACTCCTCCTTGCTCTTATTGACGCAGCTAAATACAAACGGAATATCGGAATCACTGTAATTGGACACTACATACTGCAACGCCTCATCATCACTGACATATACCAAATCCGGTTGATTGGTATCTATATAATCCATCAGTTCCTGTGCCTTGGCATTGCGATATTCATCATCCGCATGATTCTTGCAATCCATGGCTTTGACGGTATACTCCACTTCACAATCGCCCAAACCATCCTTAAAGCCCTGCAACTGCATCTCCGTCCATTCCCAACCCTCGTGGTAACTCATAATATGAAGCACCTCAAAAGTTTCCTGAGGCTTGTCAGCATCCGGAGTCACCGGTGTTGCAATATCACTCTCAACCACATTACTATCCACAGCCTCCTGTGACTTACAAGCGCCAAACAATAAACAGGTTCCAATCAAAGATAATGCAATTATTTTTTTCATAGGCATACCCTCCATCTACCTTCTATTTTAAAACTTTTGCTGACATTTTTCAACATTTTATGATTGTTAAAAACCTACAATACCAGAAAAGTTCTGCCGGTATCCCGACAGAACTCCTCTGCTAATTCATTATGAAAGGGAAAGAAATAAACTCGAAAGCGTAACCATAAATCTAACCTTTTACACTTCCCAATGCAACACCCTGTACGATAAATCTGGATAATAACAGATATACAATAATAACAGGGAAGATGGAAAATGCAATCATCATGTAAACCTGACCCATATCAAACTTCAAGAAGTCTGCTGCACGAAGCTGTGCAATCAAGATAGGCAGGGTTTTCTTCTTTTCATCAGTCAAAATAAGTGCCGGTGTGAAGTAGTTATTCCAGCTGCTTACGAATGTAAAAATCGCCTGTACTGCAATCGCAGGTTTCATCATCGGAAGCACGATGGTATTGAAGGTTCTAAACTCACCGGAACCATCAATTCTTGCAGCTTCTACAATCGCCAGGGGCAAAGTACTCTCCATGTACTGCTTCATATAGAAGAAGGTAACAGGTGCTGCCATTGCAGGAACAATCAAAGGAATAAAACTGTTATCCAGTTTCATGGTATCCACCAACTGAACGAAACCAAGTGCGGTTACCTGAGTAGGAATAGTCATAATCATCAGTATAAAGGTAAACATAAACTTCTTCAACTTGAAATCATATGCATGAATGGCATATGCAGTCATGGATGAAAAGTATGTACACAATACTGCACTCAAACTGGAGATAATCAAACTGTTAATCAAACCTTTAAACACCGGCAAGGTTCCCGCCATCAAATTCGTCCAGTTCGCCACCAGATTGTCTCCAAACCAAGGGGAGAAGCCTCTGGTCAAATCAGAATTACTTCTGGTTGCGTTTACAAACAATACCCAGAACCAAAACAGACACAGAAATGTAATGAATATCAAAACAACGTATGCAATAAATCTTCTGGCATGAATACCTAAGCCTTTGGATGTATTATTTTCCATTTCTTCCACCTCAACTTTCCTTATTATCTGAGAACTTGTAAACAAGGAGACTCAATGCTCCGGTAATGATGAAGAGCAGTACTGACAAAGCTCCCGCCATACCATAGTTCTTACTGAACAAATGCTTATTCAGATACATAATCAAAGTCATAGTGGAACGCATGGGATCGCCGGTTCCGTTGGTGAGAATCTGAGGTACATCGAACATCTGCAGACCACCAATCAGGGATGTAATCATTACATAAATCAAAATCGGCTTAAGCAAGGGCAAAGTAATCTGGAAGAACACTTCTGTAGAAGTTGCACCATCCACCTCTGCTGCTTCAAAAAGGGAAGTATCAATACCCATCATACCTGCCATCAACAAAATGGTGGTATTACCAAACCACATCAGGAAGTTCATAAGTGCTATCAAACCTCTCGCACTTCCGGTATGGCTTAAGAAGCTGTAAGCTTCCTCAAAAACACCCATCTGAACCAGAATGGAGTTAATAGGACCTCCGTCTGAGAACAATGTGAAGAACAACATAGAGAATGCAGACGCCATAATCAGGTTCGGCAGATAAATAACCGTCTTAAAGAAACCGGAGAATTTCAGTCTCAAACGGGTATCGGAGAACCATGCACCCAAAAGCAATGACACGATAATCTGAGGTACAAAACCTAACAACCACATGATGATGGTATTCTGGGTATATGTAATCAAATCACCATTTGTGAAGAGTGTAATATAATTCTCCAGGCCAATGAAAGTAGGTCCAATCTGAACCAGGCCGGAACGATAATTTTCAAAGAAACTGTTCCAGATGGTCCACACCAAGGGAATCAACTGAAACACTACATATACAATTACAAAGGGTGCAAGAAAAATATAACCCCATTTGTTATATTTCACCACATTGTTAGCCTTCTTACTGCTCATGACTTACATCTCCTTCCGCTACATTTGCATTCACAGCGCTCGCAGCAAATCTCCACTTTTTAGTCAAAACCTGCTGCCGGCGCTGCCATTTTTTTAACAAAGAATCGCTAAAAAAAGGTAAAAATGTGCCTGCCGGCCAATAAAGCGGGCAGGCACATTTTTATTCATTCATCTTTATTACATTGACTACCAATTAGTAGGTCAACTCAGGATGCTTCTCCTGAACTGCCTTGTAGAACAACTCCAATGCCTGCTCATAAGTAGCATTGCCTTCGAAGTAGTTCTTCATTGCGTTCTGGAACTCTTCGTTACATGCCTGATCATAGATGGACATGTTGCTCAAATCAATGCTGTCTGCACTTGCAACGTACAGAGGCAGAGGGTTAACACCGCCAAGAATCTTACTGCTGTAAGAAGCGTCAGCTGCCATAGCCTCCATAGCGGGCTTGTTGTTTACGAAATCATCGTTAGCCTTAACGATACCGGTCATAAGCTCTTCGTTACAGGTCATCTGAAGCATGATGTCCTTAACCAGAGTCTGGTTGTCAGTTCCGGTTGCTGCACAAATCCAAGTACCGCCCCAGTAGAAGCCCTGAGGTCCTTCAGTGATACCCCAGCCACCATTGTAACCAACGGAGCCTTCCTTATCAGCTGCCATGGAGAAGTTGATGAACCAAGCGGGTCCAAAGTAGCAGAATACTTTTCCTTCGGGATAGAAGCCCTTGGACCAGTCATCGGACCAAAGCTCATATGCATTGGTGTAACCAGCGTCATACATTTCCTTAGCATCCTGTGCCCACTTCTCAATGTTAGGGTCGATATTAATCTTACCATCAACTACCCACTTAGAGGTTACGTTGTTGGAGTAAGTACGATAAGTATCCATTACGGAAGAGGTTACATAGTAGCCCTTAGCTTCCAACTCAGCTGCTGCCTTCTTGAAGTCATCCCAAGTAGCAACTTTCTTCTGAATCTCAGCTGCATCATCGGTTCCCCATACAGCCTTAGCGATCTCTCTGTTGTAGAACAGAGCACCGGGACATCCCTGCCATGAAACACCCTTCAGGTTGCCGTTACCATCGGTAACAACATCCTTGGTGTACTGATACTGATTAGCAACATCTGCCTCAGTAACGCCAAGATCATTAACTGCCATTGCATACTCAGTATCAACATACTTCAATGCGTAGTCAGCCTCTACCAGGAAGATATCAATCTTATCATCTGCTGCTGCATCAGCCTGCTTAAGCAGTGTGGAATCCAGATTGTTCTGATAAGCATTGTCATCAGAAGGTACGATGGTGTACTTAACAGTAACATCACCGATCTTACCGGTGGTACCATCGATCTCTTCGTAACCGGGATAGTGCTCAACAAGACGGCTCTTGAACTCCTCATTCCAGCAGTAAATGTTCAATACAGTTCCTTCCTCTGTTGCAGGTGCTGTAGACTCTGCTGCAGAACTCTCTGTTTTGCTTGCCTCGCTGCTGGGTGCAGGAGCACTGCTAGAAGCGGTATTACCACCGCCACAACCGGTCAACATACCTGCTACCATAGTAGCTGCGAGTAAAGCACTAAGTACTTTTTTCTTCATGTTTAATTCCTCCCATTAAATGTGAATTGTTTGTTGTTGCATTTATATTATATCACCGCAATCCCGATGATACAAATGCCTTTATTATGATACAGTAGAAACCGACATTCCCTCTATAAGCTTACCGGGTATGGTAATCTGTTCTATAATAGTGGATTTCGGTCTTTCTATTAAGCTTATCAGCTGTCTTGCAGCCGCCGCTCCCATCTGCTCTGTATCCTGTTGCAATGTAGTAAGCCTCGGATCCATGTGCTTTACAATTTGGATTCCATCATATCCTACTACCGATACATCCTCCGGAATTCTAAGTCTCATCTCCCGAATTGCATTTACTCCGCCTAACGCCGAAAAGTCATCCGGGTATATAATGCATGTCGGTGGTTCCGGCAATTCCAATAACTCTTTTGTAATTCTGTAGGTTTTCTCAGCATCTCTGTAAGGTGCTTCCCGTATGTACTCATCCGGCACCTCTACGCCGTATTCTTCTGCCGTACGATAAAAGCTGGAGACCCGATTGGTTGTTACCGTTGAACTGGAGCCTGTGCTGGCACCGTGAATGTAAGCAATCCGCTTATGGCCTTTCCGGCATACATACTCCGTCAAATCTCTCATGCCACCTACATTATCCGAAACAACTGCGATATGTCCATTGTATACATAATCTATTGTAACAACCGGTATATCGCTCTGTAAAAGTTCCACCACTTCCGGTTCATTGAAGTCTACACAAGCAATTGCTACACCATCAAATCCCCGATATCTGCTGTGTTCCAGGTAGGACATACTGTTCGACCTGTTCTTACTGCTATTAATAAAAGTAATGTCATATCCGCACTTCTCTGCTGCACGCTTGAAACTGTCAAGCACACTGGCAAAATAGTCATGCTTCAATCCGCTTCGTTCATCATCCACAAACAAGACGCCGATTTCATGGGTTTTGTTTGTCTTCAAAGCTCTTGCCGCCATATTTGGGGAATACCCCATTTCTCTGGCTACTCTTTGGATATTACGTTTCGTTTCCTCTCCGATATCACTGTGGTTATTCAGAGCTTTACTGACTGTTGCCACCGACACCCCGCAGACTTTGGAGATATCTTTCATTGATGTCATTAAGATCACCTCTCGACAGTTCTTTAGGTTACCAGCGACACCGAATCGCTTTTACTTAATCGTTTTCGTAAGTCAAATATATAATACTTTTTCCGTTTTTGCAACCCATTTTTAGAAAATTTTATGCGTTTTGTTCAAAATCTACAGTTTCTACCCCCTGTTTTTAGCTATTTTCATACGATGTAAGCGCTTACGTGTTGTCATTTTTCACAAACGAGCGAAAATCTACTTAATTACGCCCCTTTATTTATAATAGTACCAGTCTTCTCAAAATATGATTTTATCCTTATTTTTCGCATTTTCTATTGCTTTTTCCAATTTCATTCTGTATAATTCTATTCAACTTAATCGTTTACTTAAACCAATATTAAATGGGAGGATTTACACTATGAAATTCGGTTACTTCGATGATGCCAATCAGGAATATGTCATCACAACCCCTAAAACACCACTGCCTTGGATTAATTATCTGGGCTCCGGAGAGTTTTTCACTTTGTTATCCAACACCTGTGGCGGTTATACCTTTTATAAGGATGCTAAGCTTCTTCGCCTGACCCGTTATCGCTACAATGATGTTCCCGGCGACGTAAACGGTAAGTATCTTTATATTAAAGAAGGTAATACTGCATGGAACCCCGGATGGCAGCCCACCAAGACAGAGCTCGATTCCTATGAGTGTCGTCACGGTATCGGCTACAGCCGCTTTACTTCTTCCAAAAATCAGTTAAAGGCATCCCTTCTGACCTTTGTTCCTGCCAAGGACAATTGTGAAATCAGCAAACTGACTCTTAAAAACGAGTCTGATGCCGACAAAGAATTTTCCGTATTTTCTTATGTAGAGTGGTGTCTGTGGAATGCAGATGATGATATGAAGAATTTCCAGAGAAACTTAAGCACCGGTGAGGTTGAAGTAGTTGGTTCCACCATCTACCACAAGACCGAGTACCGTGAGCGTCGCAACCACTACGCAATTTATTCCGTAAATGCTGAGATTGCAGGCTTTGACACCATCAGAGATGCTTTTCTTGGTGCATATCGCGGAGCACATGAGCCCGAAGTTGTTGAGAATGGTGCATGTACCAACTCCATGGCCAGCGGTTGGTCTCCCATTGCTTCTCATCAGTTAAATGTAAAGCTGGCTCCCGGCGAGAGCAAAACTTTTGTATTTGTTCTGGGATACATAGAGAATCCCCAGGAAGAAAAGTGGGAATCCCACGGCATTATCAACAAGAAGCCCGCTGAGGCAATGCTTGCAAAATACGATACTGACGAGAAGGTAGATGCTGCTTTTGCAGAACTTCAGGACTACTGGAAGAACCTTCTTTCCAAATACAATGTAAAATCCGACAATGACAAGGTTAACCGTATGGTAAATATCTGGAACCAGTACCAGTGTATGGTAACCTTTAACATGTCCCGTTCCGCTTCTTATTATGAGTCCGGTATCGGCCGCGGCATGGGCTTTAGAGATTCCTGTCAGGATCTTTTGGGCTTTGTACATCTGATTCCCGACAGAGCCAGAGAGCGTATTATCGATATCGCTTCCACTCAGTTCCAGGATGGTAGCGCATATCATCAGTACCAGCCTCTTACCAAGAAGGGTAACTCCGATATCGGAAGCGGATTTAACGATGACCCTCTGTGGCTTATTGGCGGTACCAGCGCATATGTACGCGAGACCGGAGATACCTCCATCCTTACTGAGATGGTACCTTTTGACAACGACGAAAGCGTTGCAACTCCCCTTATGGATCACTTGAAACGCTCCTTCGATTATACTGTTAACCACAAAGGACCTCATAACCTGCCTCTGATTGGCCGTGCAGACTGGAATGACTGTCTGAACTTAAACTGCTTCTCCGAGCATCCCGGTGAGTCCTTCCAGACCTTCGGTCCCAGCGAAGGTCCCGTTGCAGAGTCCGTATTTATCGCAGGTATGTTTGTAAAATACGGTGAAGAGTATGCACAGCTCTGTGAGCTGATGGGCGATGATGCAGAAGCTGCCCGCGCTCGCGAGGAAGTCCAGAAAATGTATGACGCTATTTTAAAGGATGGTTGGGATGGTGACTGGTTTGTTCGTGCATACGATGCTTACAGCAAAAAGATTGGTTCCAAGGAATGTAAAGAAGGTCAGATTTACATCGAGCCCCAGGGCTTCTGTGTACTGGCCGGCGTAGGTGTTAAGGAAGGTCTTGCTGAGAAGGCACTGAATTCCGTTAAGGAACGTCTCGACACCGACTATGGCGTAATGATTCTTCAGCCCGCTTACACCGAATATCACTTAGAACTGGGCGAGGTTTCCTCCTATCCCCCCGGATACAAAGAGAATGCCGGAATCTTCTGCCACAATAACCCTTGGGTTTCCATTGCTGAGACCGTTTTAGGCCGTGGTGACCGTGCATTTGAGATTTACAAGAAAACCTGTCCCGCATACACCGAGGAAATCAGTGAAATTCACCGCACTGAGCCTTATGTATACGCACAGATGATTGCAGGCCGCGACGCCAAGTTCCACGGCGAAGCTAAGAACAGCTGGCTTACCGGTACTGCTGCATGGACCTTCGTAAATATCTCCCAGTATATTCTGGGTGTATATCCTACCCACAAGGGATTGTCCATCAATCCTTGTACTCCTAAGGGCTTCGGTGATTTCACCATCACCCGTAAGTTCCGTGAGGGAACCTATAACATCACTGTCAAGAACCCTAATAATGTAGAGAAGGGTGTTGCTTCCATGACTGTGGACGGCGTAGCTGTAGATGGCTGCGTAGTACCTTATGTACAGGGCAAAGAGACCTACGACGTTGTTGTGACTATGGGCTAATAACTTTATACAAGAACCGGGCTACGCACTAAATAATTAATGCGCAGCCCGGTTTTTATACTACCTGTTGAACAGTACCGGCAATATTATATGCTGCTCGTTTTTCCGCTATATTCACCAATTTTATCTTCTTTAAATTTAAAACGTAGGATAAGAATGCCTTTTCTTGTATTCTTATCCTACGTTTTATGATGTTTCATACCAAAATCTTTAATTTCCATATGTATTTCTCGGATAAAATACAATTTTTCACTACTTTTATCCTATCTCACACGTTCATTCATTTAATTGTATGCATTATATCGTAATAACCTAGGATAAAATCTCAGAATGCTGCAATTTTATCCGACCGGCATAAAACTCACCTTAAAACAGCACTTTTGGGACCCAACTGCCGCTCTGATAGTTCTTGTAGGCACGACAAATCAATTCACCGAAAGCTCATACATATATTCCGTAGCAAACTGAATCTTCGTAGCATTAAAACCATCCTCCAACGGATACAGAAAATAAGTATTATCCACTGTGGATAAGGTCACACACTGCCCTTTTCCACGATAATCATACTCTGTATGAATAGACAGGCAGCTTGCCGGACTCCAACTAAAAGTCTCTTCCGCATCTGTCTCATAATTATGAAATGTCAGACGGAAGCCCTCTTCATTATGGACCAGTCTACCTTCACCACAATCAATGAAGTTCTTGGCATTGGGCAAAGCCTCCACCCTTACCTTACAATCCAGACGATACCCATGTGCATCAATCTCCGCATGCACCTGTTGTCTCTGCCACTCATACCAGTCCGGGATATAGCACTCCTCGCCATTTTGAGGAGTTCCTTTCCCATTCTGCAAACCGCATTTCTTCAAGGTACCATACTCATCCATTTCAAACTGCACGCCACATTTACCACAAGCCAAAACTGCCCCTTCACTGTTCATGGCAAATTCCTCACCGCAACACTTACACTGATACAATGGCAAATGTAGGCCCTCCGCCCGCTTGGGATAAGTAATCTTAAGCTTCTGCTCCCTCTGCCATGCATACTCATCATAGGCAAGCAAATCGCTTAACTTTTCATATATCTCCTCTACAGACAGTTTCTGCACCTCTTCCCTGGTCAAGGCATAGGTCATATCCGTATGAAGTCTTGCCTCCTTGCGATTTTTCAGATTCCAGATGGGTGACTGCAAATAATTCCCCTTCATGTTCAGGGTCACCACAGGAACCTTCAACACCTTCACCATCTTGGCCACCGACAGCGGCAACTTGGAATTGGTACCCACATTGGCATAGCGCGCCTCAGGATACAATACCAGAATTCCTTTGCGGTCCATCACATGCTTGATATTTTTGATCAGTGCCATATCATCCACAAATTTCCGGGTACCAAGGCATCCTGCCTGACGATACAGCCACTCTCCAAAGTTCTCAAAGCCTTCCAGCTCTGACACATAGTTGGCACGATAAGGAAACAACGCCAAAGGCGTCACATAAAAATCTGTAAAAGAATGATGAGTTCCCAACACCAGAAAAGGCGGCTTAATCCCCCTATTTTCTCCTTTGACGATCTTAAGTTCTGCCTTTTTGGTAATAAAATAGCACCCCAGCCAGATGATGGGCATGAACAGCAGATTCTGTTTCGGCGGCATTCGATGCCTGTCAAAAGGCTTGGTATCCGGACTTACTGCTACATCCTTGCGCACATAACGATGTACCCAGGGAAGCTTGCACAACAGATAATAAACAACACCGGTGCCAATAAAGGACACCCCCGTGGGCGTCAGCACAAACAGCCAATCATTATGTATCTCTCCCGTCACCGGATTATAAATGGCCAGTGACAACCCAAAACCAAATATCAGGCAAGCCAGCCCCACCAAATTAAAGCCCTTAGTATACCGATACGCATCATGCCCCTTTAGCTCATAAGCACTCTTTAAATCCAACCGCTGTTTTCTCACAAAGAAGAAATCCACAAACAAAAGTGCCGCCAAGGGCGCATATACACAGGCACTAATGGTAAGAAAAGCACCAAAATATTCTACTATTTTGCCCCATACGCAAAGAAGTCCCACATAAATCCCAAGCACCACCACAAGTACACGGTAATCTGTCTTCTTAAAGGTAGACTTCAACATCACACCATAGATATAGGAGCCCACCGCCTGTGTACCGATATTGGCAAAAGCCACCAGTAAAAGAGAGGTCAACCCCAGCGCAGGCACAGATAAGGTTGCCATCATCAGTGTGGGGTCGTCAATCATCTCACCGGTCACATACTGCATGGCAATGGCCATCACAGCTCCCACTACCACAAAAAAGGAGCCTGCCAAGCCCTGCCCCAGTACACCTGCATAGAAACCGGACTTTTCCGATTTACAAAGCCTCGGCACCTCCGCCATGCCGCCTACCAGCGTAATGACAAAAGCAAAATTGGCCTCGATGGACAAAATATAAGGAATGATATTGTTTTCGTATCCTGTATCCATAGGCACATAATCCCAGATAACTTCTACCGGCACAGAAGTAAATCCCACAATTACTACCACCACACCCACAGCCAAAAGCAGGGGCACCAAAAGCCTCGTAGTCCAGGTAATCACACCTACTCCCCGATAGGCGATAAAGCTACCCACAATCACACAGAAAAGCCCCAGCGCCAAATGACTCCACGATGGCAGTTCTACGCCAAACAACCCCAACAGATTCCCCATGGAATCCGCAAACAACTCACAACACACTGCATACCACGGAAAATTAATCAGGATTATGACCACTGTCATCACCTTCACACCCTTAGTACCAAACACACTGCGCAGCCATATCCAAATATCAATACCGAAACGTACCGACAAAATTACCGGCAACTGATAAATAAGCAGCATCAAAAGAGCTCCCAGAAAAGCTCCGATTAAAAGCTGCTTAAATCCTACAAGCGTAGCCAGATAAGACCCTTGTGTGTAGCTCCAGGTAGCAATGCAATAGCCGGACAATACAAGAAGCGCATCCCAAAAACCATAAGTACGCTCCTTTCCCAGCACCGGCAAAATACCGCAGCTTACTTCCTTATCGATTTGAGCCATATTATCCCTTGTATTTTTTGCAGTCTTTGCTGCTTTTTCCTTTGCACTCATGATTTATTCTCCCCGTCTCAAAGCGGACTTCGTCTGCTGCCTGCTTACCGCAAGTCCCATAGGAACACTCTTATAGAAAAGCTCTATTACAAAAGCTCTGTTACAAAAGCTCAGCTACAAAAAGCTCCTGCCACAATACCTGCAAAAAACACTACAGCTAATACAGCTACCTCTACATAATCCTTCTTTCTCATAGGGCGCACCTCTGCCACACCCTTTTCCACCTGCTCAATACGAGCCTCCAATTCCTGTTCAAATTCCTGCTCTGTCATGCTTTCTCCCCCACAATATTATTCAGCCAAACGCCTTTTTTCACCAAAATAAATCCAATCACACACTTAATCAAATCAAGCAGCTGCACACTCAGATAAAGCGGCACAATATTCAAATCTGTATAACGGCTGAGCACAAAAGCTACCGGTGTACTCACCCCCCACAAAAATACACTGTCAAACAAAAAGGTAACAAAGGTCTTTCCCCCGGAGCGCAATGTAAAATACGCTGCGTGAACAAAAGCAGCTATAGGCATGCATAGCGAAGCAATTCTCAAAAACCATGCAGCTAACTCCTTCACCGTTTCAGAAGTATTATAAAGCTGCGGGAACAACGGTGCCGCCAAAGCCACACCTCCGCCAATCACCACACAGGACATTACCGAAAATGTAATCAGCTTAAAGTCCGTATCCTTGGCTTCCTCCATCTTGCCGGCTCCCAAAAGCTGCCCCACAATAATGGAAATTGCACTTCCCAAAGCAATAAACACCACATTAAACAGATTGGAAATAGTGGAAGAAATATTCATGGCCGCTACCGTATCCAGTCCGCGAATGGAATAGCACTGCATCAGCGTCGCCATACCTGCTGCCCACATGATTTCGTTAATCATAAGCGGTGTGCCACTCTTAATAATTTTCCCTGCCAAATGTCCGGGTACATGCATGCTCTTATAAGCCCCCACAATAAAAGGCATTCGCTCCTTATGGGTATGAGTCCAAATCATAACAATCAACGCCTGAATATAACGAGAAGTCACCGTACCCACAGCTGCACCTACCACGCCCAACTTAGGGAATCCAAAACTTCCGAATATCAGCAGATAATTGATAATCAGATTTACGAACACCGCCACAATGCCTGCCACCATGGGCACCACTGTCTCACCACACTCACGCAAAGTACTGGTGTATAGCTGCTCCACTCCAAATGGCAACAGACCAATCAACATCACCAACAGATACTGCCTGCCATAAAAAAGTGCCGCATCCAACGCCGCCCGATTCTCCTCTCCATGAAGATACAACAAAATCAGCTTGTCTCCCCACAACAGGAAAATCAATACTCCCACCAGTACAATCAGCCCACAAATATAAATTTTAAATCGAAAGGTATGTCGTACCCCCTTGGTATCCTTACAACCGTAAAACTGTGCACCAAAAATACCGGCACCGGAAATAGCACCAAAAATCGCCAGATTGAACACAAGCAAAAGCTGATTTACAATCGCAATGCCGGACATTTGCTCCGTGCCCACACGTCCTACCATAATATTGTCCAAAAGGCTGACAAAATTGGTGATACCGTTTTGAATCATAATGGGCACCGCCACACCCAGCACCATTTTATAAAAGGCCTTATCGCCAAATATTTTGCTTCGAATACTTGTAGTTCTCATAAAAACCTCGCTCATATCACTTATCTGAATTTCCATTTATAACACATATGCAAAGTAATTCTACGCTTATTGGAGACGTAGCGCAAGCAAATTAATTATTTTTAAGTATTATCGTTGGTATAATCGAAAAGCGGCCATGCCCTCCGCACAGCCGCCTATCTCTGCTATTTCAAAATCTTCACAATCATATAATACCGCTCTGCATCAAGCTCCAGTTCTACAGACTTCACTGCCGATTCCAAATCAAATCCATAGTTCTGATCCTCGATTCTTATATTACCACTCTCTTCAACAGCTGCCCTCTGGCTGATGAATTTTACATTGGTACCCAGGTTAAGCATGTTATCGTAACAGTAATTATCCCGCAGACTCTCCTGTGGCTCATAGGTCTGACAGGCTCCCTGCTTTACGTATTCCAGGTCAAGTGTCAGATTCTCCCCTGCCGGAATTGTTACAGTATCTGACAGCACATACATAGACTCATATTCCCAGATTGTATTCACAATATCCGAAATGCAAGCCGCGTAGAATACCTCATCCTCCGCAGTCACTTCACCATCTGTATTCCAACGATACATATCGACAAACATCCGGGCTGCACGTTCATAATAGAGGTTTTTCAACTTGGCATCGTCGGTGTTTTCCTGCGTAGCACTCTGCATTTTCTCCTCTATCCTATTCTCCAAAACAGCCTTCATTGTCGTCTCGTACTTTTTCATATCGGAGGTTACCTCATCCGATTTATTTTCCTCCCACATATCGATGTAGCAATAGCCCTGCTCCTCATACTCTGCAGGCTCACCATCCATGAAATAAATCGCAGGATTCAAATCCTTCACCTGACTCAAAGCAAAGGACACTGTTACATACTCCCCGTCATAGGTCATATCATACATATCAGACATAAATACCTTATTGGGGTCTGCTACCTTAAAGCGTGCAGAATACATAGTACCTTCTCCCGGCACACTGCCTGCATCAAAATCATAAAACTCATATACCGTAACTGTTTGGTTCAGCACCTCATCCGCCGTCGCAAGCTCCATGGGCTCTATATCACCAATCATATAACTGTATTCGTCTGTGGACACATTCGGACCAAACATCCGTGCCAATCCACTACTGTCCATGCCCCAGTAAGCTCCACCTGACACATTTGTTTTCTTAAGTTGTCCATCCACATAAATCTTGGGCATCCTCACGGAAAGTTCGCTCACATCTGACACATAGGGATAATAGAACGTAATCGTCTGCTCTATGTCAGAAGTATTGTGCAACACATAAGCGTCTTTTACCGGCACTAATCCCTTGTCCCCTTTATCTACAGCGGCAAAATCATAGGTCAACTCTCTGCTCGCAGTAATCTGCGTATTCTCCTCTGCAAATGTTATCGGCATGACGGGACCGGCATTAAAATCCACCCATTCGAGCTCTGCAGCCATACCATAAGCCTGTTCCTGCAAATCTTCCTCCAGCCGGCTTGTATCTCCGGGCACATAATCAGAAGGATGGTCCGGGCCGTTACCGCCTACACCAGCACTGCTTTCCACAGGCGGCGTTACATCGCCATGCAGTCCCACGCCTCCAAAGGCATTTATCACAAGCAACAGACAAGCTGCACTTGCCAGCATTCCGCCATACATCCACACAGAATTTTTCAAAATCTTTTTCTTTTTTACCACAGCGCCGCTTCTCAAAATGAATCTGTCATCGATTTCGCCCAGCGCATAAAACAATTCCTCTCTCTTCGTCATACAAGCTCCTCCTCTATCAGATGAGTCTGTAATTTCTTGCGGATTCTGGACAAAATCACACGAACATTGCTTTCCTTCAGATCATATCTTTTAGCAATTTCCTCTGTAGTCTCCGCAAAAAAATACCGTCTCACGAAAATATTACTGTCTTTTTCCGAGAGAGAGTACAAAAATGTATTAATAGATTCCACAAGCTCTTTGCGCTCATATTCTACTTCTACGCTGCCGTTTCCCATCAGTACCTCTTCCAATTCATCCAGAATCAGCGGTACCTCTCCTCCGCCTCTCTTGGCACTGTGACTTGCGCGGTACTTGTCAAAGGACAAATTTCGGGTAATCTTCCCCAAAAACACCCGAAGATATGTAGGAATGGTGGGAGGAATAGTTGTCCACGCCTTCATCCATGTATCATTCACACACTCTTCAGAATCCTCCGCGTTATGCAAAATATTATCTGCTATGGAGAAACAATACTTTCCGTACTTTTCTGCAGTTTTCTCTATAGCCTGTTCCTCTCTGTTGCAATAAAGCGCAACAATCTGCTTGTCTTCCACAATTACTCTCCTTGTACGTCATCTCTCTTTTTAAGGCCTTCACTCTATATGACGTAAACACTTAGGAGAGTATAACATATTTATTTTACTTTTCGCACATTAATCCAGTTTTCTATAAACCGTCATCCTCATGGTCAGATAACAGGCAATACCACCCAACACATTGGATATAGGCTCTGCCAGAAATACCCCCTTCACGCCAAAGCCTGCCACCGGTAACAGTAATGTCAAGGGTACAACTATAATCGCCTTACGCAGCAATGAGAAGAAAATGGCATGCTTAGCATCCCCCAGCGCCTGAAAGATAGACTGTCCGGCAAACTGAAAGGCCATAAACACAAAACCAAAGAAATAGATTTTCAACATCTCAATGCCCACATCTATCATCTGCAAATCATCGGAGAAAATGCCAAACCAGAACTTCGGAAACAGTAACACTAAAAGCCACGCAAGCATGGTGTACCCCGAGCCGATCAGCGTATTAAAGCGAATTCCAGTCTTAACCCGCTTATATTCCTTTGCTCCGTAATTGAAACTGATGACTGGCTGGGCTCCGTTTACAATTCCCACAATGGGCAGCATGAAAATCTCACGGACAGAATTGGTTACCGTCATGATACCCACATACACATCCCCGCCATAGCTTTGCAACGTAGAATTACATGCCACCTGAACCGCACAGGTTGTTCCCTGCATAATAAAATTTGACATACCCAGTCGAAAAATCTCTTTTGTAATACCCTTTTTAATTCTTATATTCCCTAGCTTCAGCGGAACAATTGCTCTTTTACCAAGCAAAAATCTCAGCACCCACACGGCTGAAACAGCTTGGCTGAGAATGGTTGCCAATGCTGCACCGGCCACTCCCATATCCAGTCCAAAGATAAAAACCGGGTCCAGAATAATATTAACAACTGCACCAATAACAACAGAAAGCATCCCAATTTTGGGAAAACCCTGAGCATTGATATATCCATTCATTCCCGTAGAAATCATGGAAAAGACCGTTCCTATCAAATATACATTCAAATACTCTTTTGCATACACAAAGGAGTCCTCGCTGGCGCCAAAGGCAAACAAAATCGGCTTACTAAACGCATATCCTAATATCGTAAGCACCACAGAACAAATCAACAGAAGCCCCAGAGAATTCCCCATGATTTCCCCGGCCTTCTTGTCATCACCGCCACCTCTCTCCATGGAAAATAACGGTACACCACCCATACCAAAAAGGGCTGTAAACGCCATAATCAGCGTAACTACCGGAAAGGTCAGCCCCACACCTGTCAGCGCCAGACTTTCCCCGTCTCCCATATGACCTATGTAAATTCTGTCCACTACATTATACAGAAGCTGCACCAGCTGAGCGATTGTCAGCGGGACTGCCTGGGCAATGATGCACTTCCACACCGGCCCCTTAGAAAAATCAATTTTTGCCACGATTTTATACCTTCCTATGCACCAAACATCTTTTTGCTAAATTATAGCACAATCCCCATTCGCTGTGTATATAACTTTAACGACCTGTCTAATTGCCAAAACAAAGCATTTGTGATATTTTAGAGAAAATACAGCATTTATTGCTGAGCAAACCAGGGGGGGAATTTGTTATGAAAAGGAGACTTTTCGAAAAATATTTATGGGGTACTGCTTTGACTTTTGCTGCACTTGCAGGCTTATGTGCCTGCGGCCCGGCTTCCGGAGGAGAAGTCGAAAAGTATGCTGAGCAGAATTACGGGGCAAACGAATATAATGGAATCGTGGAATTAGGCAGTAAAAACGCCTTGCAACATTATTTCAAGGATAAAGAATATGGCTTCGAATATTATGTCACAAGCTCTGTAAATGATGTTGTGATAGATGGCTCCAAATTCGGTGAAACAGAATCCAAAGCCAGCAATTTTAACGAAGCTTATTACACCTATATTTTAGGTCAGGTTCAAGGAGAATTGGATACTCTTGCATCCCAATATGGAGTTACCTTTTTATCAGGTTTAAGCACCGATGCCCAACTTAATTATAACTATCATCTTGCAGAAATTTACTATTCCGGCGATGATACTACCACAGCTTCCGAAGTATCCGAGAAGGTGAATAAATTATTCTCCCAATATGACACACGTACCTATTGGGAGGAAAAAGAGATTGCAGTATACGACAAATTCAATGAATGGCTTGGAAGCTACAGTTATAAATATGATAAATGGATGACTCCCTCCGATATGGACGACACCCACTTTATCGAAATCATTGCCATGTGGAACAGCAAAGCAACTTACCTTCGCAAAGAAGAGAAACTATTGAAGGACACCGGACTTTCCGCAGAGGACATTCAAACCACTGCCGGTTCAGAGCCACTTACCGACAGCAGCCCTGTCACCTACTACTACTTTGAAGCAGACGGACAGGAATATTTCCTTGCAGATGTACTGGTATCCTCCGGTCCCCGCATCGACTGGTACACCAATTACGAAAAATAACCATTTTACCGACAAAGGGAGGGTACCTTTGCCCTCCCTTGCTTGTCTTTATCCTCATTTATCGAATCAATCTATTCCTCTAATGCAAACTTTGTCCACATATTTTCCTGCCAAATCTGCCATCTGTTCCATATCCGTGCGAGAAAAAGCAGAAAACGTTATATTACCTGCAGATTCGCTTCCCCGCAGCCTTGCAGCCAGCACATTTTCATTTTCCTGAAATACCTGTAAATAATAGGCGTTACAACCGGCAAGCCACTTGCCAATCTCTTCAAACTCCTCCACTGTATGAATTCCGTTTACAACCGTTGTTCTGAATTCGTAGTCAATACTGCTGCCCTTTAGGAATTCTACACTTTTCTCAATAGATTCTATGGAAAATCTCTCTCCAGCCCCCATGTTACCGACTTGTGTAAGTTTATCTACTCCACCATTGTCAGCGCCGGTTAACAAATTCATATCCAGTCCAACTGCCCTTGCGTAATTCACCTTGGACGCCTTAATATCCATAGCCACATAATCCAGCAATTTCTCTTCCAACAGCCGCGCCAGCACCTCGGGCCGATAGCCATTGGTATCCAGCTTAATACGATACCCCAACCCTCTGACTTCTCTGATAAAATCCTCCAAATCCGGTTGCAAGGTGGGCTCTCCTCCCGTAATGCACACACCATCTAAAATCCCCTGCCGCTTCTTCAAAAACGCCCTGATTTCTTCCACGGGAATCTCCGGCTGCCCTCCGGGATTTAACACCAAATCTCCGTTATGACAAAAGGGACAACGAAAATTGCAGCCACCCGTAAAAAGCGTAGCCGCCACATGCCCCGGGTAGTCCAGTAATGTAGTTTTCTGTAAACCGTGAATCTTCATTTTCATTTGCTCCTATCCATTGGGCCTTGCAAACATATTGCTTCATCCATAAAACCACTTTTTTAAATCAATACCTTGTACTATTTTAGCACAAATTCCAATCAATAGGAACAATCACAACTCCTCTTTCTCAACATACTTTCAATTCTCTCTTGACATTCTCGAATATCGAGAATATAATGCACTTAAATACTCGATATTCGAGAATAGGAGGTGCATCCTATGCCCAGAGAAAAATTTCAAACTCTGACAGAGCAAATGTTTTACACTTTACTATGTTTAAAAGAAGAATGCTACGGCATGGATATTTTGGACCGCGTTCCTGCCATGACCAATAAACGGGTTAATGTGGGTTCCGGGACGCTTTATACATTGCTGGAACAATTTCTAGAAGCGGAAATGATAAGGGAGACCAAAGTAGAAGGGCGCCGCCGCAGTTACATTCTCACAGACAAAGGACGAGCAATGTTGGAAAAAGAATGCGCCCGCATTTCAGCACAATTAGCTGATTATCATTTGATTTTTGGAGAGTCCAGCGGTGAAATGTCAAGTGAAATAAAATAAAAAATCTTTTTATCTTTGATATATTTCGCAAAAACAAAAAACGACCACCTAAGCCCTGTCGACCATGTTTTTTCAAAAATGAGCAGGGCGTA
>SVFL01000035.1 GCA_015056885.1 Lachnospiraceae bacterium | reverse complement strand
ATTTTGGAAAGAAGACCGCTAAAAATACAATAAAACCTTAAAACAAGACAAAAAGAGGGCCATCGCCCAGCTAAAAATTTTTAGCTAGTGCGACAGCCCCTCTCAGTTCTTACTTTCTATATCTTATCCATCATCAACTTACATTCCACTTAATAACGACGCCAAAATAATTGCCAGAATAAACTCGATAACCGATGCTACCAGCCAAAGAATCACACAACCTGCAACTTTCTTGCCAGTCGTTTTCCCACCGTTTGATGCTATACCTGCGCTAATAACACAAAGTCCGCCACACAAAGCACCACCGATTGCTCCGCCGATAAGTATAAAAAAATTAATTACATGAAGCACAATAAATACCCAGCCCCATCCCGGCATCTTGGACAATGTGAAGGGTTCTCCCGTCTTACAATCTCTTCCGTCAATCGTAAGAACCGGATCAGCTCCCTGTCTGATATTTAAAACTGCCTCTTTATTGCCTAATGGCAAAAAATATTGCGAATTAGGGAACATTGATTTACTCTTAAACTTATTAATCTTTACCCCTTCTCCACCATTGATACTGATTTTGTTCTTCGCAAACTCCACCTTGTAGATATTCCCATCCACATTAACATCCCATGAATAAGCTTGTGCAGCCATCATTTACCCTCCTTAGTATTGTTTTGTTATTTACTGTAGTTAATATTAGTGCAATACTAAGACTTTGTCAATAGCTTTTTATATTTTATTTTAAACAAATAAAAATTTAGAGTTGTCGAACTGTTTTTCGAGCAAATGGAATACCTATCCCCCACCCCCTGCCCTAGCCAATCCCCAACCAACCATACAAAAAAGGCACATGTCCGAAGACACATGCCTTAATGAACAAACTCAATATTATTTTTTCTGAAGGAAATCAGGAATCTTCAAGGTCTGATCCTTCACAGAACTTCTGATATCTGCAGGCTTCTGAATGCCGGGAAGCGGCTGTGCTGCAGGTCTTGCAGTGTTTGCTGTATTCGCTCCTGCGCTCTGTGCACCCTGAAGATTGAGTCCCTTTAAGGAATTGGGAGTAATATGAGAGGTAGGTGTTCTATAAGCAGCACCTGCTCCCATTCTGTTCGGAACTACCGCATCTACTGCATCTTCCAAACCGGTTGCAATAACGGTGATATTACAGATGTCTGTCATAGTCTCATCGTACATAGCACCAAAGATTACATTTACTTCCTCACCGGTCAAATCACGTACATAATCTACTGCATCTGCAGCATCTGCCAGAGTGATATCACCGGATACATTAACAATAACATGACTTGCGCCGGAAATATTGGTCTCGAGCAAAGGACTCTCCACTGCCATCTTAACAGCCTCAAGAGCCTTATCCTCACCCTTTCCTGCACCAATACCGATATGTGCGATACCCTTGTCCTTCATAACAGTCTGAACATCTGCGAAGTCCAGATTAATAACTGCGGGCACATTAATCAAATCAGTGATTCCCTGAACTGCCTGCTGCAATACTTCATCAGCCTTCTTCAGAGCATCATTGATGGATGTACGTCTGTCAACAATCTCAAGAAGCTTATCATTGGGGATTACAATCAAAGTATCCACTGCATCCCTGATACGCTCAATACCACCCAACGCATTGGTCATACGAACCTTTGCCTCGAAACGGAAAGGCTTGGTTACCACACCAACGGTAAGGATACCCATATCCTTTGCTACCTTTGCTACTACAGGTGCTGCACCGGTACCGGTACCACCACCCATACCACAGGTAACAAATACCATATCTGCACCCTTAAGTGCAGCCTGAATCTCTTCTACGCTCTCCTCTGCAGCCTTCTCACCAACCTCAGGCTTCGCTCCTGCACCAAGTCCCTTGGTAAGTTTCTCACCAATCTGCAGCAATCTGGGAGCCTTACACAACTGAAGTGCCTGCTTATCGGTGTTCACACCAATAAATTCTACTCCACAAATCTGTTCATCAATCATTCTATTTACAGCGTTATTACCGGCACCGCCAACTCCTACTACTATAATCTTAGCAGCTGCCTCCGCCTCGTTTGTCTTAATCTCCAGCAAGGGTATGTCCTCCTTCTCCCAATGGAATCCACTAATAGACCTTTTAAAGTCCATATAGTCTATCATATAATTATTTTTGAAATTTATCAACATATTTTTTTAGAAATTTTAAGATTATACAAATTTTATACCCTTTTTAGTCCGGTTTAAAGGTATAATCCCCCTTCTCACTATAGGTTTCCATCTGTAAAGTACCGGATTTCCCCTCCAAATTGGGCAATATCTGCGGCAAACACATAACTTTATCCTCCATACGTTCTGCCTCACTTCCCAATGCAACCTTGGCATCCTTGAAATAAAGTGTTATGGCTGAATCTGCATGAAAATAAATTTTATCTGCAGATAATTCATATTTATTCAACAACTTTGTCAAATCCAAAATTCTTCCAAATATGTTTTCATGCTCTGCTTTCACCGGCAGAGGTTGTCCCAACACCACATAATCAAGTTCCATACCTGTAACCTGAGGAATACCTATTGTTCGTACCGTAGAACTCTCCACCACGTAACCGTCTTTGTCAAAATACACATATGTATCCATGTATTTCACATATCCCGCCAAGGCTTTCTCATACACACTGATTTTAATCGTGTCCGGAGCAAGAATGCTGACATCCATTGCATCAACAAAAGGAACATTCTCCACACCGCGATTTTCATACTTCATGGAAAGGAACAGTGAATTGTTACCCAGCGGTCCTTCCATTACCATCGCCTTGATTTCTTCCTGGGTATAGTGAACATTACCCTCCACGTAAACAGTGCGGACGGTATGCATATCCATTACATACCAGCCCACCACTGCAAGCACCAGTATCACTGCCGTTATCACCAATATTTTGACATAATTTATTCTTCGTCCTCGCATCTTATACACTAACTATCCGCGCTCCCAAATCTCTTAAATCTTTACCTATATTTTCATAGCCGCGCTCTATATAAGCACAGCCTGTTATCTCGCTTTCACCTTCCGCCATAAGACCGGCCACCACAAGTGCTGCTCCGCCCCTTAATTCCTTGGCCTCCATTTGTGTCCCCTTTAGTCCCAAAATCCCCCGTACAGATACTTTATTCTGTCCCAATTCCTCAATCTGCGCCCCCATCGCCCGCAAAGACTCCACAACCCGAAACCGGTTCTCAAAAATAGTTTCCTCCACCACGCTTCTTCCATTAGCGCGGGTAAGTACCGCAAGCGCTATAGATTGCAAATCCGTTGGAAATCCGGGATAAACAGCAGTGCGCAGCTTCGTAATTGCCAAAGGTCTCTTTGGCCCCTGCACATAAATTCCGCGTTCCCAGCCATATTCCGGTCTTCGCTCCGCCCCCGTCCGCTCACAATCTTTTTGGCATTTGGCTCCCATAGCCTCAGCTATACCAATCACAGATTCCATCTGATCACAGGGCGCATTTTCCAACAGTACACTGCCACCGCACCCTACACAAGCCAATAAATAAGTTCCTGCCACAATCCTGTCTGCAGGTACAACATATTCTGCGCCATGAAGAGATACACCTCCCAAAATACGCAAAACAGAACTTCCAATACCTTCAATCACCGCACCGCAGGCACACAAGTAGTTACACAAAGCAATAATCTCCGGCTCCTTTGCAGCACCGGCAATCACGGTATTTCCTTCAGCCATAACCGCAGCCAGCAAAATGTTTTCCGTGGCTCCTACACTTGGAAAATCTAATCGGATATCCGCCCCATGAAGTCTTGAAACCCGCCCCATGAGCCGACCATCTTCCTCTGCAAAATCCACACCCATGCTCCTTAGAGCCTTCAAATGCAAATCAATGGGGCGCGAACCGATTACACAGCCACCGGGATGCTCCATAACAACCTCTCCAAAACGTCCCAGCATAGCTCCCAAAAGACACAGCGAGGAACGCATACCTGTAATGGCCTCCCCGGACATTCGGCAAGCCTCTGCTCTACTACTGTCAATCACAAAACCTTCATTTGCACGTTGTACCTGACATCCCAGACTCTGAAGCAGATTAATCATATGGCGTACATCCGCTATTTGCGGGCAATTACGAATCCAAGAACTCTCTCTGGTAAGCAGCGTTGCTGCCAAAACAGGAAGCGCTGCATTTTTGGAACCCTGAATAGACACCTTTCCCTGCAGGGGAACACCACCCTGAATGTGAAGTGCCGTCATACAATACCACCCCATTCTCTTTATTTTAGAGACTTATGTATTGTATGCCGCAAATCTTCCACCGTGCCTGACCCATATATTTTATCAGGCTTTCAACTATTTTACATCTCTCTTAACTGTATCCGTCTGGCTACGCTAAGTACCAGCCCTATCTCAATCAGAAGAAACATTACCGAAGAACCACCATAACTGATGAAAGGCAATGATATACCTGTATTAGGAATAGTATTGGTAACAACGGCAATATTCAAAATCGCCTGTACCGCAATATGTCCGATAACCCCCACTACAAGCATTGCACCAAACAAATCGGTAGCATTGTTGGCCACAATCATCATTCTCCAAATAAGCATCACAAACATGATAATAACCGCAATGGCACCGAACAATCCCAATTCTTCACAAATAATTGAAAAAATCATATCGTTTTGGGACTCCGGCAAAAACTTTAACTTCTGCATACTCTGTCCCAGACCCTTACCTAAAATACCGCCGCTGCCGATGGCATACAGTCCCTGTAAAGTCTGGAAACCTTTATCCTGCGCCTGACTCTCCGGATTCAGCCATGCAACAATACGTCCGAATCGGAAGTTACCGTCACCACCACTGTTTACAGCAATGGCAACTACACCAACCACCGCAGCAATCCCCGCAAGTCCCATAATCACAAACTTTTTGTAATCAGGACTCGCCACAAACACCATCAAAAGTGAAATGGCCATAATAATCAACGCAGAGCTCAAATTACTGGTAATAAAATACACCTCTGCTGCAATGGGAAGAGGCATGAGCATCATAGTAAAAAAACCTTTCATAGTCCGAATGCTCTTACCCATCTTACACACCATAACTGCCAAAAACAAAATCATACACAACTTAGCAATCTCCGCCGGCTGCACCTGCAAACCGATTCCCGGAATTCGAAACCATCTTCTCGCATTGTGGGATTCAATACCCAGAGGCGTAAGCACCACCAGAATCGACACTGCCGACACACCCCATCCGATAACATAAAACCTCTCCCAAAAATGATAGTCTATATTAGCCACAACGGTCATAAAGACCAGACCAATAACAATTGCAATAAGCTGTCTTTTCATGAAATGACCCGCATCGCCATAATCCTGAAATGCTGTATAAGAGCTGGCAGAATAAATCATAATCAATCCAAACCCCAGCAGGAAGATTACAATGAATAACAGGCTGTAATCAAAATAATATTCAGTTTGTTCTTTTCTTCTCTTTCTACGGGATTTAGCTGCCATCCTCATACTCCTTTACTTAAAGAGCATTGACATACTCTTTAAACTGCTGTCCTCTTATTTCATAGTTCGGGAACATTCCCCAGCTTGCACAGGCCGGTGAGAGAAGCACTGCATCGCCCTCTTCTGCCAGATTCGTACAAAGCTTCAGACACTCTTCATAGGTGTCTGCATATTTTATTTTTTCACTATCAAAACCATGTCTGATAGCGCATTCTGCTATTTTTTCTCTGGTCTGACCAATCAATACAAGATATTTTACCTTGCCGTCAAAAGCCTCAAGCCACTCATCATACTCACTGCCCTTGTCATAGCCTCCGCCAATCAGAACAGTGGGCTTGCTCATGGCACGAATGCCCTGAATGGCTGCATCCGGATTAGTTCCCTTAGAATCATTATAATAATCCACGCCACCCTTGTTTGCTACAAACTCAATACGATGCTCCACTGCACGGAACTCCTTGATTACTGCCAGAATCGTCTCCAGGGGCACACCCATACCCTCTGTAATGGCAATTGCCGCCATGACATTTTCCACATTACAGATTCCCACAAGATTCATATCCTTATGGATGTCCAACAACGTCTCTGCCACACCGTCTGAAGCCTTTTTAATGATATCACCTTCCAGATAATATCCATTCTCAAGCACCTGCTGCGAACTAAACAACACTGCCCTTGCCGGACATCTGCCTGCAAAATCCGCAGTATAAGGATTCTCCGCATTCAATACACAAATATTACTCTTATCCTGATTGCAGGTAATCGCCTCTTTGGCTGCCGCATAAGCATCCATGGTGTGATGTCTGTCTAAATGATCCGGTGTAATATTCAAAATGGCTGATACCTGAGGTTTAAACTCATGTACGGTTTCCAGCTGGAATGAACTGATTTCACCTACGGTTACCGTATTTTCTGCGGTAGCAGTAACTTCCATGGTATAGGGATTACCAATATTGCCTACTACAAACACCTTCTCTTTGCCCAGATGAGCCTTCATAATCTCACCTACCAAAGTTGTAGTAGTGGTCTTACCATTGGTACCGGTTATGGCAACCACACGTCCCTTTTCCGCAAGGAATCCAAGCTCTATCTCCCCCAGTACGGGAATACCTTTTTCCCGGAAACGAAGCATCAGAGGAATGTCTGTAGGCACACCGGGACTGGGAACCACAATTTCTACACCTGCTTCCACATCCTCCGGCAATACACCTGTGATGCACTGCACATCCCTGCATTCGGGCAAAGCAGTCTGCAACTTAGTCTCCAAATCCGCTTCCGTCAGTTTCTCATTACTGTCATACAGAATAATATCTGCACCAAAGTTCTGCAGCAGTCCCACCGCTCCTACTCCACTGATGCCGGAGCCGATAACCAGAACCTTTTTATTTTGAAATTCCATCTTCATCCTCCTTTTATTCCAATGCACTCACATGATAAATAATGCCAACAGACACATGAGCGCAGTCACAATTGTAAACATCCTCACTATGGCTGTCTCCGACCATCCGCACAGCTCAAAATGATGGTGCAGGGGCGCCATTTTAAACAGTCTTTTCCCACCTGTCAGTTTGAAATAAACTACCTGCAGCATCACTGTCCCGGTTTCCACCAGGTATACAATACCCACAATCGCTATGTATAAAGGCATTTCCAACAGATACCCACAGGCTGCCACAAATCCTCCCAATGCAAGGGAACCCGTATCTCCCATAAACACTGCTGCCGGATGTGCATTAAACAGCAAAAATCCCATCAAAGCGCCTACCACTGCACAGGCAATGGGAGCAATACCGTTGCGGTGTCCAATTGCAACCACTGCAAAAAATACCGCAACTATCATAGTAACACTTCCCGCCAATCCGTCAAGTCCATCTGTGAGATTTGTGCCGTTTACGGTTCCAAGCACCACCACAAACAAAACCACAACATTCCATATCCCCAAATCAAGCCACATCCCCTGTATTCCGGGAATTTCCATGGCCAGTGTTACATCTGTATAATCGTATAAATATCGGACAAACAAACCCGTCACAATCAATTGTAGTGCCAGCTTCTGCCATGCTCTAAGCCCCATCGACCGCCTGCACACAACCTTAATATAATCGTCTATAAATCCAATCAGACCAAAACCCAGTGTCATAAATAACACCGGCATAATCTCAGGACTGCTGTCGAGGAAAAAAATCGAAACAACCACCACACCAAACAATATGAGCAATCCACCCATAGTGGGTGTTCCGTCCTTTTTCAAATGAGAGCTCGGACCATCATCCCGAACCGTCTGACCACATTTTAATCTCCGCAGAAATGGTATGATTACAGGCCCTCCCACAGCAGTAATTACAAAGGATGCCAACACAGCTCCTATCAGACCCCAAATGCTCTCCATCATTGATTATACTCCATTATTCCCAAATACGGAAGAATATTTTCAAAAAGCTGCCGAATAATCGGCGCAGACACCTGTCCGCCATAATATACACCCTTTGGATGGGTGACAATTGCAATCGCAATCACCTGTGGATTGTCCGCTGGTGCAAAGCCCACAAAAGAGGCAATATAACGTCCGGTACCTCTGGGCAGTGTCTGGCTGGTTGCCGTTTTACCGCCCACACGATACCCTTCCACCTTGCCATTGATACCACCGCCTTCACTGACCACAAGCTCCAGAATTTCTCTCATGGTTGCACTGGTTTGTTCTGACACAATTCCTTCGGTCACAGGATACGTAAAGGTTTCCACCACATTTCCATCGCTGTCAAGAGCTTCCATGCCTAAATGAGGCGTCACACGTCTTCCCCCGTTTATGATGGAAGACGCTGTTGTCAGAAGTTGAATCGGCGTAATCTGAAAGGACTGGCCAAAGGATACGATAGCAAGCTCCACATTCCCCATATCCTCCATCTTGTGCATGATGGTACCGGCCTCTCCCGGCAAATCGACCCCTGTCTTTTGCTTCAATCCAAACTTCTCAAAATATTCATAATATCCGGCTACCCCCATTCGAAGACCAACTGTAATAAAAACGGGGTTACAGGAATTCATGGTGGCATGAGTAAAGTCCTCACTACCATGACCGGCCACCTTGTGACAACGGATTTTGCGGTCATCCACCACAATAAAACCGGGACAGGAAAAAGAACTCTCCGGGGTCACCACGCCGGATTCCAGCCCCGCTGCAGCGGTTATTATCTTAAATGTGGAACCCGGCTCATAAGTATCATTGATACAGCCGTTTCTCCAAATGTTGTTAAGCAGATTTTGTTTTTCCTCAGAAGAAATATTTTCCGGCATCCCTTCCGGAAGTTCATAAGGACTGTTTAAATCAAATTCCGGTACATTTACCATTGCATAAATCTCACCATTTTGGGGATTCATTACTAAGATACTGACACTCTCAGCCTCCTTAGTCTCCATAGCCTGCACAGCCAGTTGCGTAGCATACTCCTGAATATTTCGATCAAGACTAATCCGCAGATTATTGCCGGGGACAGGTTCAATTCTATGCTCTCCCATACGCTCCACTTCGATACCGGAAGCATCTGTCACCGTCAGAATGGTGCCGGCCTCTCCCTTCAAATATTCCTCATAAACCACTTCAAGCCCTACAATTCCCTGATTATCTGCTCCTGTGAAACCTAAAACCTTACTGGCCAGTTCACCATATGGATAATAGCGCTTGTAGTCCTCGTCTACCTTTACTCCGGGCAAATCATATTCCCGGATACGGTCCCCGACAGCCTTATCCACATTGCTTTTCACACGCTCCATGGAAGAATATTTTTCCACTTTCTTGCGTACAGCATCCTCAGACATATCCAATTCCTTAGACAATACCTGTATTACTTCCTCCGGGTCCTGTATCTGATTATAAATTACAGAAATGGTACAAACCGTCTTATTGTCAGCCAACACCACACCGTTTCTGTCCAGAATCTGTCCTCTTGCCGCTTTAATACTTCGCTCACGTTCATGAAGCTCTGTAGCCAAGGCTGCATAATGCTCCGATCTCCAGACCATCAGATACACAAGTCTGCCTAAAAGAAGTACAAAAGCAATGGTCAATATAAAGAAAAGTGCCGTTATCTTTTTCCGATGGTAAATATGATTATATTGCATACAAAACCTCATAAAACAGGGTTTTTATACTGTATTCCCAGTTTTATGAGGTTATGACTGTTTGTTTTATCTACTGTAAAACAATGCTTTTGTTATGGCTTGTCGCCACTGTCCTGAATCTGCTCATCACCTGACAGATTCGGATTGTTAGGACTATCTCCAAGGATATCGCTCTCTCCCGGCTGATCTCCGATATTAGGGTCAAGACCTTCATCTCTCACCGCCATCTCAGCCTTTGCTTCCTCTAATTCCTTGCGCTTTTCCTCCTCAAGCTGTTCTGCATACATGGTGGTCACAGCAAGTTCTTTCTCCGCAAGCTCCGCTAACTCTTTCTCAGAAAGTTCCTCCGTCATAAAAATATTCAGGTAAGGAAGAATCTCTGTCAAAACATTACGCACAATTCCAGTAGCAAACTTCGCATCATCCTGCGCCACCGCATTGGCTCTGTCTACCACTACATAAATTGCAATTTCCGGGTCATCTGCAGGAGCATGACCGATAAAGGAAACTACATACTGACCGTTATCTCTGGGCAAAGTCTCCGCCGTTCCGGTCTTACCGCCGATTGCATAACCGGCAGGACGGGCTGTTTTACCGGTTCTTCTGGAACCACCTTCCTCCATAACAACCGCACGGGTATACTGTCTGATAAGTTCGGACGTGGACTCAGAAACGGTCTGTTTCAATACTCTGGGCTCAATGTTCTCCACCACATCTCCGTTGGAGTTGGTAATCTTATTAACAATATGAGGCTCATAGTAATATCCGCCATTAATTAAAGAACAGTATCCCGTAATCATCTGAATCATGGTAACATTAAAGTTCTGTCCGAAACTGTTAGTAGCCAAATCCGCAGGTTTCATATTCTCCACAGGGAACAGAAGGTTTGCGGTTCTGGACTCACCAGCCAGATCAATATTAGTCTTTAATCCAAAATTAAAGTTTTTCTGAAACTCCGCAAACTCCTCTTTACCAAGACTTGCTGCAATTTTCATAAGTGCCACATTACAGGACCATGCAATAGAATCCTGAACCGTAACAAGACCTTCACCACCCTTGGTATGACATTTAATGGTATGTCCGCCTACTTCCAAAGATCCATAACACTCATATGTATCTTCCGGGAGAATCTTACCGGTCTCTAATGCCGCCGCTACTGTAAAGGGTTTTGCTGTAGAACCGGGTTCATAGGTATTTGCAATACAAAAATTTTTCCACAAATTATTCAGATTCAGAAGTACATCTTCCTCCGGCATGGCATCCAATACCTCCTGCGTAATAGGGGTATGGGTATTATTATAAATGGTATAGCCATTCGCATTTACATACTGCTCAATCATAGGACTTCCAATGAGCGCCTGTGTATTTTTGGTATCATTCAAATCAAAGGTAGGATAACTTGCCATAGCAAGGATTTCGCCGGTATCCACCTTCATCACAATACAACCCACATTTTCAGCACCATTACCGTCATGAACCAGATTTTTGCGCGAGTCGTTGAACTCTCTTAAATATTTTTCTACAATACTCTGAATATTACTGTCGATGGTAGAATGCAAGGTATTACCATTGACAGCCTGTTTTACCGTACGCTGCACCTCATCTGTATCATTGAGGTAACCATACTCTCTTCCGGGAGTACCGTTCAAGGTATCATTATAATACTCCTCCAGACCATACAGACCTTCATTATCAGAGCGGGTAAAACCGATAACATCCGCAGCCAATGAACCTCCGGGATATACTCGCTTATATTCCTCTTCAAAATAGACACCCTGAATCTTACTGTTTTCTGCCTGAGCATTCTTAAATCCACTGATTTCATCAAAGGTCAGCTGTCTAAGTGCAATATAATAACGGGACTCCGGATGGGTCACCACAAACTGTCTGATTTCCGAAATATTAAGATCAGGGAAATGTGTTGCCAGCGCCTGAAGCGTAGGCTCCAGATAGTCGTCTCTATCCTGCATAATATAAGCATCAATCTGCAAATTATATACTTTTTCACTGGTTGCAAGAGTGGTTCCCTTTGCGTCTACAATATCTCCGCGTCTAAAAGGAATCGTTCTGGAATCACTAATCTGCTGTGACAAAACCTGCTTCTGATAAGTAGTTTCGTTCTCCTTTACCAGATAAAACAGTCTGACACCCAATCCTGCAAAAGCCAGCAGTACAAATAAGAACAGTACCACCAGCTTTTTTTGCATTTTCGAAGTAAATTTTTTTGTTTTTGTTTCCTTCATCGGTTATCTGCCTTTCTATTCACTCACACGACGCATATAGTCACTTCCTGCGTTTTCATATGTGATAATCTGACCCTCTTTGGCATAGGTCATTCCCAATTCACCGATGGCAATCTTACGTACTTCCTCCAAATCCACATTACTTACAACGCGATTATAATTTTCATCATTTGTTAAACGCATGGTATTCAACTGGCTTTCCATGGTGGAAATCTGCTTTACGGTAGCAGTAATCTCTGACTGCAGCTGCACATAATTAATCAGTACAATTGCGCAGATACATACTGCTCCTAACAGGAAAAATACATAACCGGGATTCATATGATGGGCCTTGTCACGGTTCTTACGAGTCTCATTGCTAAGCTGCTTTTTGGGAGCCTCCTGCAACTGTCTTCTGACATCCAACTGACGTGCCGTATTATCATAAACATACAGATTGCCTCTTGCAGCAGTTCTTCCATTCACATTTGTTCTGTTTGAAGTTGTTCTGTTTGTTGTATTGCGGGATACATTCCCTGTTGTTCTCTGTGCCATAATCCATATTACTCCATTCTATTACTTCTCTTCGCACAGATTCCAACCCGTGCGATACTATTCTTTTTTCGCAAACACGCGAAGCTTGGCACTTTTAGAGCGACTATTCTCCTCAAGTTCCTTTGCCGAAGGCAAAATAGGCTTTCTTGTCGTACAGTTTCCCAATGCTTCCCTACCGCATACACACACCGGGAACTCCGGAGGACAAGTACAGGGATTTTCAGCCTCCTTGAATGCATTTTTCACAATTCTGTCTTCTAAGGAATGGAATGTAATAATACAAAGTCTTCCACCCGGATTCAACAATCCGATAAAATCCTCCAACGAATTGCGAAGCACTTCAAGCTCCCTGTTACAAGCGATGCGGATTGCCTGAAACGTCTGCTTGGACGGATGTCCGTTTTGACGCATCTTAGCCGGAATCGCAGCCTTGATAATCTCATTGAGTTCAAACGTTGTCTCAATAGGCTTGTCCGCTCTTGCCTGTACAATATGTTTCGCTATATTTTTGGCGAAGCGATCCTCGCCGTAATCCCGAATCATCCGAAACAATTCTGATTCTGAATAATCATTCACAATATCTCTCGCAGTAAGGGATTGTCTGCGATCCATTCGCATATCAAGAGGCGCATCATAGCGATAGGAAAAACCTCTCTCCTCTGTATCTAACTGATATGAGGACACGCCCAAATCAAGGACGATACCATCCACACCCTTAATTCCCAATTCCGCAAGAGCTGCCTTTGCATTGCAGTAATTGTTGCGAATAATGGTAACGCGGTCTCCAAAAGGCGCAAGTCGCTCTCCCGCAGCTGCAATCGCCGCATCGTCTTGATCGAATCCGTAAAAATGTCCTGTTGTAAGACGCTTACACACCTCACTGGCATGTCCGCCCCCGCCAAGAGTACCATCCATATAGATTCCATCCGGCTTGATATTCAATTGTTCAATTGTCTCCGCAAGAAGCACAGAGTAGTGATTAAATTCCATATGCCCCTCCGGCGTTAAATGGTAAGACCAAGTTCTTCCATGGCTGCGGCAATATCATCCATATCCATATCTTCACCCATGTCTTCATATTTCTCTTTGTTCCATATTTCGATACGGCTTCCTACGCCAACCAAAACAACATCCTTTTCCAACTCAGCAAATTCTCTTAAAGATGCCGGTAAAAGTATTCTTCCCTGTTTGTCCAGTTCTACCGTGGCTGCGCCAGCCAGGAAGAAACGAGAGAAATTTCTTGCTTGTTTGTTAATAAGTGGCAGTGAAGTCAGTTTCTGTTCAAAAGCTTGCCAGTCGTCATTGGCATACACAAATAAGCAGCCGTCCATTCCCTTTGAAACCACAAATTCATCTCCCAGAACTTCGCGGAACTTTGAAGGAATAATCAACCTGCCTTTCGCATCAATCGTATGATTGTACTCACTCATGAACATAACAATCACCACCTTAAAGACGGGGCTGCCACACAGTGGAAGTGTTTATGGGATTCTGCCACCAAATCCCCCACTTTGTTTCACTTCCCTCCACTTTTCCCCACTTTTATATTGATTCTAATACAAAAATAGGGATTTGGCAAGTAAAAATAAATGGCTAAATTAGGCAAAATAGTGCAAAAAAAGCCCTTCGCAGGGGTCTGCGAAGGGCTTTTTACACATCAAAACACAATATCTAGTTTGGTGGTGGATTGTCCCATACAATATTTGCTTTTTAAGATTTTTTAAAATTTTTTTAGAAATTTTTAACTTTTTTGTCGATTTGTGGGATATCGAACCACTTACACATTGAATCTAAACAGGATAACATCTCCATCCTGAACCACATATTCCTTACCTTCCATTCCCACAAGGCCTTTCTCTCTTGCTGCTGCAAGGGAACCATGCTCCAACAAATCCTTATAATTCACAACTTCGGCCTTAATAAAGCCTCTCTCAAAGTCAGAGTGAATCTTACCGGCTGCCTGAGGCGCCTTGGTACCGATTTTGATGGTCCATGCACGAGTCTCATCCTCACCTGCGGTCAGGAAGCTCATAAGTCCCAACAGACGATAGCTTGCTGCAATCAGTTTATCCAGACCGGACTGGGAAATACCCAAATCCTCCAAAAACATTGCCTTCTCATCATCGTCAAGCTCTGCAATCTCCTGCTCAATCTGTGCACAGATTACGAATACTTCGCTCTCCTCACCTGCTGCAAACTCACGCACCGCCGAAACCATGGAATTACCTGCACCATCATCTGCCAAATCATCTTCTGCTACATTTGCTGCATAAATCACGGGCTTATAAGTCAGAAGATTATAATCACGCATAAGTACCAGCTCATCCTCATCATCAATCTCCATGCTCTTCGCCATCTTACCTGCCTCCAGATGTTCCTTAATACGAGCAAGCAGTGCCTCTTCCTTCGCCAATGACTTGTCCATACGGGCAGCCTTAGTCACCTTAGAAATTCTTCTCTCCAAAATCTCCAAATCGGAGAAGATAAGCTCCAGATTGATGGTCTCAATATCACGTAAAGGATCTACGCTTCCATCTACATGCACCACATTGGTATCCTCAAAACAGCGAACCACATGCACAATAGCATCCACCTCACGAATGTTGCTAAGGAACTGGTTGCCCAGACCTTCACCCTGAGATGCACCCTTTACCAGACCGGCAATGTCCACAAACTCAATCACGGCGGGAGTCACCTTCTTAGACTTGTACATATCTCCCAACAGCTTCAATCTCTCATCGGGAACAGGTACCACACCCACATTGGGGTCAATGGTACAAAAAGGGTAATTGGCAGACTCTGCTCCTGCCTTGGTCAGTGAATTAAAAAGAGTACTTTTTCCCACGTTAGGGAGACCGACGATTCCTAATTTCATATTTCTATATTCCTCCTTGGGTAAACCTCAATTTTACAGGATTTTGTATTTTATAATCTGAGTAGTGTACTATTTTAAAATTTCTGGCAAATAGCATCACACAGTTTATTATGCTATCATAAATCAGAGTTTTTTTCAACTTCAAGATTATTGGATTCGTTTTTTTCTGACATCCTAAACACTACTTATTCCTTTTTTTCCTCTCTGCACGGCTAAGTTTACGTTTACCACCGGCTTTTCCACGCTTTTTATTCTTTACCCTCTTTTGTTGCTGTGGCAATGTCGGCACGTTACCGGAAAAGTTCTGCATTCCGTAAGAATAGAGTGTCGAATAGGACGATGACGATCCCCCTTGCCAAGTAATCTGCAAACGATCCAGCATTTCCTCATCTGAAGGCTTTTTTAGGCGGGATATCCGTGCAATATAAACATAATTGAGCAGTAGCGACAGAAAAATTGCCACAACCGCTTTTCCCAAAAGCATTGCTATATCAGATATTATTATATCAGGCATTCTCGTCACCTCCTCTTCGGTTTAACTGAGGAAGTTTGCGGGTAGTCAAACGATTATGATACCTAATAATGTTCACAAAAGTCACCCCTGTCAGTATCATGCACGCAAGAGCACCGGCATAATACCAGATTTCCGATACCGGTTTTATCCACAAAAGCAGCACTGCAATTCCAATTCCCACCAACGGCTTCACCAAATAGGGCAACTTCTTCCGACCGTACATAAATTGCTCTATCTTCACCTTCCAGGATACTCTCCTGTTATTGATGAATCGGTCCGCCCCCCACATCACCAACAGAAAAGAAGGAAACAAAAGTAAAATTAACACCAAAGCTAACACAAACTCAAGCACTTCATTTTCTATGTAGTTCTCAATAAATACAATTCCCGGCACAGTAAAAATAAATGGCCAAACCGGCATCAAAAGCAATAATCCCCATCCCATAAGCTTCGAGGGAATCGTAAAAGCAAACTTTTTATCCTCTACCAGCCGCCTTGCCCTCTGTTTCGACATAAATCCTCTGTCCTTTTCCTTATTTTCCCGGATAATCAAATAGGACAACTGCATATTGGACACCATGGAACACACAAAAGACAACATAGCACTTACCACCAAAAGAGAAGACGGCTGCATATTCCAGTAACTATAAAGCAACAGAAAAATCGGTATAGCCCAAAGCAGGGAACTTAGCAGATATTTATGTACGGCAATGGGCATGTCACCGGCAATTTTACCTGTCTGCCCGTTCACTACAGCATATGCCACACGGTCTTTTTTCCGATAGGCCAAAAACCACACCGGAAGCATGGCAAGATCTCCCTTTTCTGCCTCGAAATGCAGAGACTCTTCTACCGGTTTCAACTTCCATCCGTAAATCCAATCCCGAAAATAATAAGGTCGGATTGCATCTGTCAAATCATCAGAAAAGGTAGATGAAGCATCATAAAAGAAACCATCATATTCTGCCTGCAACTGCTCCGTTTGAAATTCTTTCCGAGAATTCGTCAACTTTACACTTCCACTATGTTTTAACGAATATAGCCAAAATGGCATATAAATGGGGCGAAATTTCTCAATATGTTCCTCATCCTTAAATTCCTTTGGCACAAAATAGGCATAACGCAACATCCGCCGATAGGCTCTTTTGCAATCCTCCTTATCTTTTTGAAAAGGAATAATGTAACGGGGAGCCTTCTTTTTACTGATACGACTGTCCAAAATCGTAGAACCTCCGCAATAACTGCAAAATGTAGCTACTGTATCGTCCTCTGCAATCAGCTCACCACCACACTGCGGACAAACAAATATAGTAGTCTCATAAGATTTTCCTCTGCATCACTCATCTTATGAAAAGCATGCGGAGTCATGGTAGTCTCGCAAGCCTCACAGAACAACATCTGTTTCCCAACATGAAATTTCAAATTCGCCGCACAATTAGGACATTCGTACATAATATCTGCTCCTCGTACAAAAAGGATCAAGCCATTTTGCCCGATCCTTTTCGTGTACAATTCTCTAATATTTCTTTTCTGCCTTAAGTTCTTCATACAGCTGTCTGTAATTCTCATAACGCAACTTCGGAATCGTTCCCTCCTCCACCGCATCTTTCACACCGCACACCGGCTCTGCCATATGAGCGCAACCGGCAAATTTGCAATACTGCTCATGTTCTGCAAATTCCGGATAAAAGAATGCCAAATCTTCTTTTTCCATACCAAACATTCCCAGCGAACTAAATCCCGGCGTATCCAGTATATAAGTATCCTCCGCCACAGCAATCAGTTCTGTATGACGGGTTGTGTGCTTTCCGCGGTCAATTTTGTCGCTGATGCTTCCTGTCTCCATCACAGTATTGTCCTGAAAACAGTTAACCAAAGAAGATTTCCCCACACCGCTGGGACCTGCCACAGTGGTAGTCTTACCTGCAAGCATGCTTTTTAACTCGGTCACGCCACTTCCGCCTTTGGCACTGACCAGTAAAGTTTTGTAACCGCATTTCTCATAAATGGTTCTGTATTCTTCGCCCTGTCCATCCTCATCAATATCCAACTTATTAAAGCAAATAATCGTGGGAAGCTGCTGCTGTTCCATCATAATCAAAAAACGGTCCAGCAGATTAAAGTTTGGCTGCGGCTTTTTTATTGCAAAAATCACCAACGCCTGGTCAACATTTGCCACAGCAGGTCTTATCAATTCACTACGTCTTGGCAAAAGGGATATGATGTTTCCAATTTTGTTCTCCTCATCCAGAACATCCAACTCCACATCATCACCTACCAGAGGTTTTTTGTTGTCCTTGCGAAAAATCCCCTTCGCTTTACACTCATATATACTGTTATTATCGGCTACATGAACATAATAAAAACCTGCAATTCCTTTTACTATTTTCCCTTGCATAAATTATTCCCGTTCAAACTCAATTCTTCGCGTGAAACTTCTCTCTTCAATCTTACTGGGTGTCACCATCGGCTCACCTGTCGCCGGATCATAAATCGGCTCTCCCATGACAACCACTTTATAGGTAATGGTAATCGTTCCTCCCGAAGCAGTCAGACCGTAATAGTTTGCCGCCTGAGGGAAAGTGGATGTTCTGGTATCCAAAAGCACCTGTCCGTCGTCAGTCACCAGTTTAATGCTAACCTCTGAACCTGCCACATACTCCGGAGCCTCTTCAAAGGTAGGCGCAGTAATGCTGGCATTGCATTTGTAGCTAGCCTCACCCGGTCCCATACTTACCTTAATGTCAATAGCTGTACCCGGATCTACATAAGTTCCCTCTGAATAACTCTGGTAGCAAATATATCCAACCGGAACTTCGGACGTATATACTTCCGCGATACTTCCTATTTCCAACCCGGCTTCAATCAAAGTAAATGTTCCATCCTCTTCCGGAAGTCCTACCAACTTAGGAACCGCAATCTTTTTCTGTTCCTTCCCCAAGCTGACTGTCAAAGTCACCACACTACCCTTAGGTGCCTTGGTACTGTCTGCCGGAGACTGGCTGATAACCAAACCTTCCGCAACTGTATCGGAATAAGCTTCTGCTTTATTTACCACAAATCCCAGACTAACCAGTTTGTTTTTAGCATCTTCATAGGTCATGCCTGTTACTTTTTCAATTTCAACACCTTGAGGCCCTGCACTTACCATCAGCGTCACAGTACTTCCAACCTCAACACTGTCACCGGTATTTGCACTGGCATTGATTACTACACCCTCATCAATTGCATCAGACTCCTGGTACTCTACTTCTGTAAGAATTCCAAGATTTGCCAAAGTATTTCTTGCATCCTCCAATGTCATACCAGTCACATTCGGCATGGCTATTGTAGGAGCTGTTACACTTTCGCTGCTTTCTTCCGAAAGAATCGGGCCGCTGCCGCCGGGCAAGCCGGTTCCGGATCCAAAAAGCTTTGTAGCAAGAATAATCAAAATAATCAGAATGATAATTCCTGCCACAACCGCAAGAATGGTAGTAAGTTTCTCCATCTTGGGGTCATAGTCATAATCCTCTGCTCCGTCCGCATCATCATTATCCTGATAGACAGGCTCTGTATCGGAACGAAGACGCAGGGAATCCTCTCTGGACACATACTCTTCCGTGTATGCTGTACGACTCTTAATCTGAGCCATATCACTCTCACTGATGGCACGGGTTCCGCCATCCATATCCGGATCGGCAATTACCACAAAATTCTCATCCGGATTCATCAAAGACTGTTTCAAATCCGCAACCAGCTCTGCCATGTTCTGATAACGTCTGTCCGGAGATTTCTGACAACATTTCAGGACGATATTCTCCACGCTGGTGGGTATTTCTGTCACATATTCCTTGGGAGAAGGAAGCTCCTCCTGAATATGCTTAATTGCAATTGCAACTGTGGTTTCTCCATTAAAAGGAACTCTTCCCGTAAGCATCTCAAACATAGTAACACCCAGGGAATAAATATCACTCTTCTCATCACTATAGCCGCCTCTTGCCTGTTCCGGTGACGTATAATGAACAGAGCCCATCACATTGGAAGTGATGGTGTTGCTGGTAGCTGCTTTGGCAATACCAAAATCCGTTACCTTCACTTTTCCATCTTTGGAAATCATAATATTTTGCGGCTTGATATCACGATGAATAATATGATTGTTGTGAGCAGCCTCAATACCCATACTCACCTGAATAGCAATGCTCACTGCCTCTTTATAAGAAAGTCTTGCCTTCTTCTCAATGTACTGCTTGAGAGTAATACCCTCCACAAGCTCCATAACAATGTAGTGGATGCCATTTTCCTCTCCTACATCGTACACATTTACAATATTAGGGTGCGCAAGGCCTGCCGCAGCCTGAGCTTCCGTACGAAATTTGGACACAAAATTTCCATTCTCTGAAAACTCCTGTTTCAACACCTTAACTGCCACAAATCTGTTTAATTTGTGACATTTTGCTTTATATACATCTGACATGCCGCCGGTACCTATTTTTTCAAGTATCTCATACCGGTCACCTATCATCATACCAATCTTTATCATACTTCTTTCCTTTTCTCAGACTAAATTACGCCTCGCTCTGCTCAATCAGCACTACAGAAATATTGTCTCTGCCGCCGTTTGCATTGGCGGCATCCACAAGTGCCTGTGCCTTCTCCACAATATCTCTGCCACCACTCAATATCATACGGATTTCCTCATCCTCTAACATATTGGTGAGGCCGTCGGTACACATAAGCACCGCATCTCCCTCTTCAAGTTCTACCGTAAAAAAATCCGGTTCAACCTCGACAGAAGCACCAATGGCTCGGGTAATAATGTTTTTGTCAGGATGATTTCTGGCCTCAGAATGGCTGATAGTACCAATGCGCACCATTTCCTCCACCAGAGAATGATCCTTGGTCACCTGACGAATCTCTCTTCCCACTACATAAAGTCTGCTGTCACCCACATTTGCCACATGCAGATATCTGCCGATACTGGTAGCCGCCACAACGGTAGTTCCCATCCCCTCCATATCCGGAGTTTCTGCAGCTTTTCTTCGAATCACATCATTGGCAGTAGCAATGGCCTTGCTGAGAATCTTTACCGGATTTTTTTCAAAGGAATCCGCAATCTCATTCAACATAGTCTCCACTGTCAGCTTTGATGCAAAATCACCTGCATTGTGACCTCCCATTCCATCTGCAACGATAAAGAGATTCGGCAGATTTCCTATGGAACTCTCTGACGTATATACATAATCCTGATTTACTCTTCTCTTCTTACCGATATCGGTAATAGAAAACGTTTTAAGCACGTTTCATCCTCCTAAACAGGCGAATTATCGGTTCCTTCCGCTTTCAGATTCTTACGTCGTAACTGTCCGCAGGCACCGTCTATGTCTCGACCCATTTCCCTTCTTATTGTACAGTTTATTTTGTTTTTTTCAAGCTTATTTTTAAAAGCTTGAATTCTTGCAGTCTCTGACTGCACAAAATCCCGCTCCTTAATAGGATTTACCGGAATCAGATTTATATGACAGCAAAGAGGAGCTGCCAACGCAGAAAGCTCTGCCGCATCTTCATCCGTATCATTTACTCCTCCCACCAGAGAATATTCAAAGGTAATACGTCTCCCCGTATTGTCAAAATAATATTTACAGACATCCATAAGTTCTGCAATGCTGTATTTATTGGCTATCGGCATCAGTCTCCGGCGTTTCTCATCCGTTGTTGCGTGAAGTGACAGCGCCAGTGTAATCTGAAGTTTTTCCTCCGCCAACTGCCGCATGCGGGGCACAATACCACAGGTAGATACCGTAAGATTGCGCTGACTGATATTTAATCCGTTAGCATCCGTGAGAATACGAATGAATTTCAATAAATTATCGTAATTGTCCATGGGTTCACCTATACCCATTACCACCACATTAGACACCCGTTCTCCTGTCAGCTTGGTAATAGCATAAATCTGATCCAACATTTCCGAAGGAAGAAGGCTGCGCTCCAACCCGTCCAGCGTGGATGCACAGAACTTGCATCCCATGCGACATCCCACCTGCGAAGAAATGCACACGGAATTTCCGTGCTTGTAACGCATCCACACACTCTCCACCACATTGCCGTCAGCTAATTCAAACAAAAACTTTTTGGTTCCGTCAATAGCTGACTCCTGCACTTGAAGTGCCTCCAGGGAAGTGTATGTATAACGTTCTGCGCACTGTTCACGAAGAGCTTTGGACAGATTTGTCATCTCATCAAAGTTCCTGGCCAGCTTCACATGCATCCACTCATACATCTGCTTGGCACGAAAAGCTTTCTCGCCATATTTTCCAAGCTCTTCCGTAAGTTCTTCCAAGGTCAGAGACTTAATATCCACTTTCTTTATCTTATCTTCTATCTTACTTTCTTCTAAGTTTTGCATAATAAAAACCGTCCGTTTCGTCCTCACCCGGCACAAACTGTTTTTCCTGTTCCAGTTCAAAAGGGAAATTCTCAACAATCCAAGCTGTCATATTCTCATTTTCTGCCGGATTCACCGTACAGGTGCTGTAAAGCAGCACACCACCTTGCTTGACATAGCTCCAGCTGCTCTCAATAATCTGCTTCTGCAGTTCTCCTATGGATGCAATTTTCTCCGGTGTAATATGATACTTAATATCACGCTTCTTGCCCATAACACCAAGTCCGGAGCAAGGGACATCCGCAAGCACCACATCAGCCTGTCCGCAAAGTTCTTCATCCTTCACGGTGGCGTCATGCACCTCGACCATAATATTTTTAAGGCCCATACGTGCTATATTTTCCTCAATCAAAGCAACCTTTGTCTCAGATACATCTCTGGAAAGCACTTTCCCTTTGTTGCCTGCTTTCTCTGAAGCTAACATAGTCTTGCCACCGGGTGCTGCACAGATATCTACCACATAATCACCACTCTTGATGCCGGCTGCCTCCACAGCAAAAGCCGAGCTGGCATCCTGCACCACAAACTTTCCTTCATGAAATCCGGGCAAATCGGAAATACTTTCCGTATTTTTTACAATATACAGATATGGAAGCAGTTTGCTCTGTGTAAGCTTGGCACCGCTCTGTTCCATCTGCTCAATCACTTTATTTTTTTCTGCCTCAGGCAAATCCGTCCGAAATCTGAGAGACACCGGATGAATCGCCAAAAGACCTTCCAGCATTTTTTCTGTACGCTCTCTTCCAAAAACTTCTGTCCACAACTCCACAAGCCATACAGGCATAGAATATTTTACAGACAGATACTTCACAGGCTCTTTCTTCTCATCCGGCAAAGGTAATGCATCCTTCTGCCTCGCAATACTGCGGAGCACACCGTTTACAAATCCTTTCAGGCTTCCAAACTTGCGTTTCTGGGCCAATTTACAAGCCTCATTACACACTGCACTGTCAGGCACATTATCCATATAGAGAAGCTGATAAACACTCATCCTCATAAGGCAGCGAATCAAAGGCTTCATCTTGCGCACAGGCACACTGGAGCAGGCATCCAGATAATAATCAAGCTCGGTTTGGCGTTCTATTGTTCCTTCCGTCAAACGCTTGATAAACGCCTTATCCCGCTCATCCATATAATTATATTTATCCAAAACAGATTTTATCAGTCTGTGGGAAAATTCCTCACCCTTTTCAAGGGCAAGCAAGGTATCCAGCACAATTTCTCTGGTATTCTCTGCCACCTCAGTCACCTCTCTTAGTCGTCTCTGCGTCTTCCGCCTCCGAAGAGAAGAACCAGACGCACAAGCTGCAACACTGTAGCCATCGCTGCTGCCACATAGGTAAAGGCTGCCGCACGAAGCACCTTCTTACAACCTCTGTTTTCCTCCTCTGCCAAAAGACCATACTGACCTATCTTGGCCAATGCTCTGGAGGAGGCGTTAAACTCCACCGGAAGGGTCACCAACTGAAACAACAACGCTCCCGAAAAAGCAAATATTCCAATATTAATCAACACCTGATTCCAACTCAATACCACACCTAACAAAATCAAAGGCATGCTCAGATTGCTTGCCAGATTCACCACCGGCACCATAGCCGCACGAACGGACAAAGGTGCATAACTTTTGGCATGCTGAATGGCATGTCCGCACTCATGAGCAGCTACTGCCACTGATGTGACTGTTGCACCGCGATACACATCACTGGACAATCGCACCGTTTTCGTACGTGGGTCATAATGGTCTCCGTCCGAATCCTCCATACACTCTATGGTTACATCAGAAATTCCTTCGCGGTACAGAATCTGCTCTGCCGCCATAGCTCCTGTTAATCCGGTGGAACATCTGACCTTTTTATATTTTGCCATAGTAGACTTTACTGATGCACTGGCCATCAGACTGATTACCATACCAATAATAATCAATATATATGTGGGATCAAAATAATATCCATAGCCATAACCATAACCGTAACCCATTTATAATCCTCCCAACTATTTACCTAACACTTCGCCCTGTTTTACCTTTATACCCAAAAGAAAATCATGGGTACTCATTCGTTTCTTACCTTCCAACTGCACCTCCAGAATACGAAGTGCCCCATTTCCGCAAGCCACTGTAAAAGCATCCTTTTCCACATTCAATATGGTTCCCGGCTCACCGCTGCCATCTACAGGCTGCGCACGCCAGATTTTTAACTGCTTGCCCTGATAGCTTGTAAATGCACTGGGCCAGGGAGTCACACCGCGAATTAGTCGATCCAATACCACCGCATCCTTGACAAAATCAAGTCTGCCCATCTGCTTGTCAATCAGGGGCGCATAACAACTAAGATTGTCATCCTGCTTCTCGGGAGTAAGCTTGCCTGCTTCCAACAACCCAAGCCCCTCGACAATAGCCTCGCCACCCACGACCAACAATTTATCATGCAAAGTCTCATAATTATCAGTATCTTCAATTGCAATACTCTTTTTGTAAAGCATATCACCGGTATCCAATCCTGCATTCATCTGCATGATAGTCACACCGGTCTCAGCCTCTCCATCAATAATCACATGTTGAATGGGAGATGCTCCTCTGTATTTAGGAAGAAGAGATGCATGAATATTCAGACAGCCATACTTAGGCATATCCAAAATCTCCTGAGATAAAATCTGCCCAAAGGCCGCCACAATATACACATCTGCCTCATATTGTTTCAACTCGGCAATGGCCTCCGGTGTCTTAATACGCACCGGCTGCATCACAGGAATATTATGTGCAAGTGCACATTCTTTTACCGGAGGCGGCATCAGCTTACCGCTTCTTCCTTTCGCCTTGTCCGGCTGTGTCACCACAGCAGTTATCTCATGTCCGGCCTTTATCAAAGCCTCCAATGCTCCCACGGCAAAATCCGGGGTTCCCATGAAAACAATCTTCATTCCGCATCACTCCTTATTATATCCAATCAAACAACTTATTCTTCATCCTCATCATCGTAAACCACATCCTGCAGTTCGCCTTCTACCTTTTCCACATAGAGATGACCGTCCAAATGATCCAACTCATGGCAGATTGCTCTTGCCAACAGCTCTGTTCCCTCTAACTCAAAAGGCTTCATATCCACATCTAAAGCTACAGCCTTTACATAATTAGGTCTGGTCACCTGACCGCTCTTACCCGGCACACTAAGACAGCCTTCCTGACCGGTCTGCTCACCGCTACTCTCCACAATACGGGGATTAATCAAAATATATGGATCTTCACCAGTCACATCAATTACCACAATTCGTTTCAAAATACCAACCTGAGGTGCTGCAAGTCCCACACCATTGGACTCATACATAGTCTCCAGCATATCCTCAATCAATTCCTTGGTGCGGGGAGTCATCTCCGTAACTTCCTTACACTTCTTGTTTAATACCTCTTCTCCGATTTCTCTGATGTTTCTGATTGCCATGATTTTTCTCCTTAACTTGATTATTCCTTTATTTGACTATTTCTTAAAATTTATCTCCCTTTTGGGAAAAATGTTACTGACAAGTTATCATTTAAACTTCCACACAACTCAAAGTCCATCTCTATCAGATAAAACATGCTCAAATATTTCTTCTTATCCTACGTTTCTAGCGAGCAAATGACTTTTTTTGCCGTCCGTCATATCAAAAATAGGATAATAGTTTCAATATTACATGTTCTTATCCTAGTTTTTACATAATTTTCAGTATACAACTCAAAATCAACCAGCATTTTTCAGATAAAATTATTCTATACTTAACCCTTTATCCTAATATTCATTCTGTAACGCCCCAAGACCTTTGTAAAGTTTAATATTTATAGGATAAAAATCATGAAATATTCAAATCTTATCTGAACCTAAGGCATTATTATCCTCCAAACAGCTACTTAATTCCGGGAAACTCCTTCCCTGAATCTGTTTCCACTCCCCTATCAGTTTCTCCAGATTCCATGCCGCATTGGCCGGACTTGTGGAGGGCAGATAAATCGCCTCCCGCTTAATCTGCGGATAAATATATTTATCATACAGTTGCTTGGCCGTCTTGCCGTTTACATAAATCATCCGAATGTCTGCCTGTTCTAATATTCTCTGCAAATCATTAGGCACAACATTTTTGATACTGCTGTCTGAAGAACCGATGATATCACAGGAACATATCACATCCCATACTGCAACCTTATTATTATACAGGAAATTCTTCTTTTCCTCAATAGTTATAGGCAAATCCGTTTCAAAAACTGCTGCCAGCACCCGCCAGAACCGATTCTGAGGATGTCCATAGAAGAAACACGCCTCTCTGGATTTCACAGACGGAAAACTCCCTAAGATAAGGATTTTAGAGTTTTTATCATAAATTGGTTGAATCGGATGTTGTATCATTTTGACCTCACTACCCTCTCCATCTTACCAATCATCACAAGCAGCAACACAAAGAAAAATCCCATATAAACAGGCATTACTTTCAAACTGATGTGGTTGGCAAGAATCCCAAATACCGGCGGCATAAAGGTAGAACCCACATATGCACTTGCCATTTGGATACCGATAATCCCCTGAGAATTTTCCGCACCGAAATTAGCCGGCGTAGAATGAATAATGCAGGGATAAACCGGGGCACAGCCCAAGCCTATGATTACCAAACCAATAAGTGACACCACCTTTACCGGAACCGCAATACAAAGCACTCCACAAAGTGCAACCGCCGTCCCAATCCGAATCATCTTATTATCCCCGACTTTGTCAGAAATAAAGCCGGACAAAAATCTGCCCACGGTGATTCCAATAAAAAACAACGCTCCAAAGGCAGCTGCCTCCTCAGCTGTAGCTCCTCTGGTTCCCTCCAGATAACTGCTTGCCCACAACATGGCTGTTGCCTCCGCCGAACAATACGCCAGAAATGCAAGCAAAAGATATGGAACTCCTTTTATTTTAAGCGCACCACTTAAGCCAAGCACCTTAGCACTCTCCTCTGCGACATCCGCAGATTGATTTACCTTCCACAACGGCAACGCAAGCAACAGTATCATCACAATACCAAACTGAATATAAGAGACCATACGGTATCCGTCCATCCACACCGCATGCATCAAAGCATAACTCATGATATACGGACTGATTATGGTTCCCACTCCCCAAAAACAGTGCAACCAACTCATATGCTTAGAGTTATAATGCAACGCCACATAATTGTTCAAAGTAGCATCAATGGCTCCTGCTCCGAATCCATAGGGGATTCCCCACAAGCACAGCTGATAAAATTGCGTAGACATCGAAAAGCCATACAAAGCAACCGCCGTCAGAAATACGCTGACTGTGGTCACGATTTTAGCGCTAAACTTTTTGGTCAACCTCTCCGACAACAGACTGGAAACAATAGTCCCGCCCGAAATAATCATGGACACCAATCCCATGTAGGATAAAGGCACGCCAAAATCATTTCGTATAGTGGGCCATGCCGCCCCCAGTAGGGAGTCCGGCAAACCTAAACTGATAAATGCAATATAAATTATTGCTAAAAGCAACAAATACATTTCAGAACCTCTCATAAACTACATACTACTCATCGGATTAAAATCAAACTGCACCTGAACATCCGGCAGCTGCCTCTCTGCCAGCCAGCATTCCAGCCTATCCTTACTCTGTATCAACCTATCATAATCACCACTCTTAATATAAAATACAAAACGGTAAATATCATTAATCTTACTGATGGTGGCCGGAGCCGGTCCCAAAACCTGCACCGCATCTTCTTTAGCCTGCACCGCCAAGGCTTGTGCCAACTGACCACCCATTTTCTCATTTCGTGCAAAAATCTGTACTGCCAACATATTGGCCGCCGGAGGATATCCCCCAAGCTCCCTGTACAAAATTTCCTCCTGATAAAAAGACCCATAATCCTGAGCGGCCGCATGTACTACTGCATAGTGTTCCGGCTGATAAGTTTGAATAACCGCCTCTCCGGGCAGTTCTCCTCTGCCCGCACGACCTACCGCCTGCGTCAAAAGCTGAAATGTCCGCTCTCCGGCACGATAATCCGATGCACTTAAAGACAAATCTGCCGCCAACACTCCCACAAGTGTCACATTAGGGAAATCATGTCCCTTTACAATCATCTGGGTGCCAATCAGCACATCTGCTTCTCCCTCTGCAAAAGCAGACAAAATCTCCTCATAGCTCCCCTTAGTTTTGGTGGTGTCACCATCCATACGAAGGGTGCGTACACTCGGGAACAATTCCTTTAATTTCTCTTCTATCTGCTGAGTTCCTGCCTTGAAACCAAGCACATACTTGGACCCACATTTGGGGCAAACCTTGGGCTTTGGCTCCGAATAGCCGCAATAATGGCACATCAACCGTCCATTTCCATGCTCCGACAAAGACACATCGCAGTGGGGACACTTCATAACCTCTCCACAGGCTCTGCAGGACACAAAACCTGCGTAGCCTCTGCGATTCAAAAACAAAATACTCTGTTGTCCTTTGGAAAGTCTGTCTGCCAAAAGTCTTTGCAATTTTTCACTAAAAATGGAACGGTTACCCTTTCGCAACTCTTCTCGCAAATCTACCGTATAAACAGTAGGAAGTGTCCCGCCTGTCAACCGCTCTGTTAATGTAAATAACTGATACTGTCCTTTTTCCGCCCGATAAAAAGCCTCCATAGAGGGCGTAGCCGACCCCAGCACCACCCCTGCTCCATGCAGTCTTGCCACTTCTATAGCAGTCTCTCTTGCATGGTATTTGGGTGTACTTTCACTTTTATAACTACTCTCATGTTCCTCGTCCATCACAATCAGCCCCACATTAGGAAAGGGCGTAAAAAGCGCGGAACGGGGACCGATAATCACATCAATTTCTCCCTTTTTCGCACGTTCACACTGGTCATAGCGTTCCCCCGCCGAAAGAGTGGAATTAATCACACTGACTCTGTCCCCAAAACGACTGTAAAACCGAAGCAGTGTTTGATAAGTCAGGGCAATTTCCGGTATCAGGACGATGGCCTGACGCCCCCTTTGTATCACACCCTCTATCAATTCCATATATACCTCGGTTTTGCCGCTTCCGGTAATGCCATGAAGCAGATAGGTCTTTGGATTTCCACAATCCAAATCCTTCAATACCGATTCTACAATATCCTGCTGAGCAGAGCTTAGTTTTCTCAACGGGCGGGATATCGCTCCATCCTCACAGGTTACGGGATTACGGAAGCTTTCCGTCGTAAAAATACGGATGGCTCCCGCCTTCTCCAAACTATTAATAGTAGCTGCAGAGATATTCAGCTTTGTGGTAATCCATCGATAAGGAATCACTGCATTCCCTGATGCGCCTGTATTTTCCCGGCGCTCTTTTTCCTGCTCCAAAAGGGCCGTCAGAAGACGCACCCTTCCCATTTGATTTTTCTTGCGCATGCTTTCGCCTAAAAGACTTCGAAGCTCCTCTGCATTCATCAACACCTCCACATAGCGGTGCTCCAGTTTTTTTACAGTCTGCTTCGCAGGAAGTACCGTCTTTAAAGCCTGTATCATGGTAGAACCATAATTTTTACGAATCCATGCCGCCAGTGCAATCATTTTGTCCGTAACATCCACATCTTTTTCTGCAATTCCTGCAATATCCTTCGTACGGGCAGGGTCAAATTTACACCGCGTCCCTATTTCCAGCACATACCCCTTAATCAGACGATTACCGTTTCCAAAAGGAATTTGTACACACATTCCGGGCTCCAACACTTCCCGAAGTCTTTCCGGCACACGATATTGAAACGTCTTATCCAGTTTTTCATGAGAGATATCCACTATGATATCCGCATACTGTTCCTGCACTTTATTTCCTGCCTTATCTCTATACTCCTGCTAAAATATCCCGAATCAAATCTCTTTCATCCATGGGGTATTTCACTCCCTGAATCTCCTGATAATCCTCATGTCCCTTACCCGCAAGAACCACAATATCCCCGGGCTGACCGTTTTCAATGGCATACTTAATTGCTTCCTTACGGTCACAAATCTCTACATAGTCACCATCGGTTTTGCTGATACCGGTACGAATATCTGCAATGATATCCATAGGCTCTTCAAATCTGGGATTATCGGAAGTAATAATGGTCAAATCCGCCAGCTTGCCACTGACCTCTCCCATTTCAAAACGCCTTGACTTAGCACGATTTCCTCCACATCCAAAAAGACATACAAGCCGTCCCGGTTCATACTCCTTAAGGGTTGTAAGAAGGCTTTCCAATGCCATGGCATTGTGGGCATAATCAATCAAAAGAGTAAACTCATCTGACACCTTTACCATCTCGATACGTCCCTTTACACGAGCACCCAAAAGAGCCTTTTTAATATTCTCCGTCTGCACATTAAAATGACGACAAATAGCAATGGCTGTCAGCGCATTGTACACACTAAACCGTCCGGGAGTGGGCACTTCCACTTCAAAACCTTCCTCGCCCTCAATAGATACCTGAAATTTCACACCCAACTCTCCGGGCTTTTTTACAAGCTGTAAATTCGTTGCCCTGAGTGTGCAGCCCTCTGTCATACCAAAGCTTTCCAGACTGCAGGTATGACCTTCCATCACCTCAGCAAAATGGCTGTCATCTCCATTACCGATACCAACTACACACTGCTTGAACAATAATGATTTACAGTGCAGATAATCCTCAAAATTCTTATGTTCATTAGGTCCGATATGATCCGGCTCCAAATTGGTAAAAATACCATAATCAAATACAAATCCCTGAGAACGATGAAGCATCAGTGCCTGAGAAGAAACCTCCATCACCACTGCATCCAGTCCTGCCTCCACCATTTTGGCAAAATACTCTTGCAAAAGATAAGACTCCGGCGTAGTATTCTGGGCATGAATATGTTCCTCACCAATAATCACCTCAATTGTACCAATAAGTCCCACCTTATAGCCTGCATTTTCCAAAATGGACTTCACCAGATAAGTAGAGGTAGTCTTCCCCTTTGTTCCGGTGATACCAATTGTCTTCAGCTTCTTCGCAGGATGCCCAAACCATGCCGCCGAAATAAATGCCATGGCATAGCGTGTATCCTCCACCTTAATAATTGTTACATCTTTATCTTCAAGTTCTGCCACAGGCTCAGATACCACCAGTACCTTCGCCCCCTTGGCCACTACATCCTTTGCAAATTCATGTCCGTCAAAATTGGCGCCCTTAATACAAATAAAAAGACAGCCCTCTTGTACCTTACGAGAGTCATAAACCACTGCACTTACTGCAGTCTCCACACTTCCCTGCACACACTCATAGTGCAATTCTTCCAACAGTTTGGATAAAAGCATTGTTCTCTTCTCCATATCCTTGTCCTTTCCCAAACATATCAATCCTTATAATCATACTTATTCCAGTATACATATTTTACGCCATTTTTTCAATAATCTTCCGTCATTATTCTCATGGCCCGTCATAGACTATACTTCCCAGTCTTTCCTAATCAAAGAGACTGCCTCACTTGCTAAATATTAGCCAGTGAGACAGTCTCTCGCATTAACCACTTAATAAAAAGCTTTACACTAGAGTTTATAGGTTACTCTTTGATTCTGTCTATATCTGTCAGATTTACACCCAAAACAGTCAATAACGCTTTCAGTGTAAGGTATTCTTCTTTTAATATATGATATGTTTTTACTGCATTTTCCTCTTTTGCAACGAACATATAATTCTGAATCTTTTTAAATTCATCCATAGCGTTTTTTATAATTTCTGCATTATTCATATAATCCATTCCTTCCACCGCCTCTCTGTTAGGATAATTATATTATAGGCGGATTTTGTATAGGTGTAAAGCACTTTATTCAGTTATCATAAGCGATTTTTTGTCGAATTGACACAAGAAAAAGATATACAATATCAGATAATTGCATGGTTTTAAAATAACACTATTTGTAATATAAATCAAGTACTTCTATACGATTTAGTCTAAATCATGACCACCCGTCAAACGGGTGGTTTGCTCGCCCCTATAAGGGGCAGTTACCGGCCAGCGCCTAAAGACGCTGGCTTTCACTTTGTTCAAGCCTCTAGCGCCCTTGACTCGTCGCAGCCCT
>SVFL01000034.1 GCA_015056885.1 Lachnospiraceae bacterium | reverse complement strand
TACGAACCTGTCGGCATGGCGAAAGCTTGTGAAAGCCGGTATTTACCTCATTCTCCGAGTCAGTTTTCTTAGACTCTGCTCTATACACAAAAATTAGACCTAAAATCCTTAAAAATTTCAATATTTTGGGATTTCCTGTGGTAGAAATTTTCTTTAGATTCATACAGGGCATATACAGAAAAATCTAAGCGCAGTGCCCAAAAACCTCTCTATTTCTTAGCAAAAAACCAAGGTTACAGGTGCTCTTGGGCATATGCGTAAAAATCCCTTGAAAATACCCTAATTCTTCCTATATTTGGGGCATCAGCACTCATTTTTTCTGTATATGCCCAAGGGCACTTCAAAACATATGATTCTTCATGGAAAAACACTGATTTGGGGTATTCTCAAGCAAAAAATTTGTATATGCCCAAATTCGCCAGATGACGAAATATTTCTGCAAACCCAGATTGCAAAATTATCATCACCCGGATGGCCATCGAATTGTGAATGAAAGAGCGCGACAACTTCTAATTTGTCCCCTCACTTATTATATGATTTTATCACTTATCAAATGGATTGTGAATAGCCAGGCTCACGTCATTTTTCATCGTTGTGATATTTTCCCCGGTATTAGGACTCACAAGGCACCAAACTAAATCTACTATAAATATCACAGACAAAACTCCACACAAAATTTTGCGCCATTTTGAAGAAACCTTATGATAAAGCCGCATATAAAAGGGCATCAGATAACAATTTAACAGTGTTCCACCCAGTCCAAAACCGACGGAACAAATCAGGCAGATATGTCCGTTCAGATTCATAAACTGTCCTCTGTAATCCCACCAGCGCATGCCCCATTTCCACTCCAAAAAAGCCCCTGTGAAATATTCCAGTACGGAGCACAGCACCATAGCCAACAAAAATGTCACTGTTTTTCGATGATAGAATCTCTGCAACACAATCCACAGCAAAACTCCTCCTACCCCGTAAATAGGCAGGTATGGGCCATAAAAAGCCCCACGATTGATGAAAGCTTGCTCCGTCACAAGATAAAGCCCTACCTCCCACAACCATCCGGCAAAGGAAACAAGGAAAAAATACAGAATATAAAAATCAATTTTTCTCATAAAAAATAGGATGCCCGATTTCTATTGAAATATCGGACATCCCATAAAATGTTTATGTAATAAATCTTTTACTGCTGCTTGCTACCACCGATTTTAGCCATAATCCACACGAAAATCATAATAACAACCAGAGCAACGAAGATTCCCAACATACCCTTACCCATAATTTCTAAAGCCTGTGAAACTGTTTCGCTCATACAAATATCTCCCTTCTACTTAGCCTACACCAAAAACTGAGATACAAGACTGATTACCAAGCCACCTGCTACTACAGATGCAATCTGACCTGCAACGTTAGAGCCTGCCGCATGCATAATCAGAATATTGGTAGGGTCTTCCTGCAATGCCAGCTTCTGTACAACACGTGATGACATAGGGAATGCAGAAATACCACAACCACCAATCATAGGATTAACCTTCTTCTTGCGGAATATATTCAGAACCTTTACAAACAAACATCCGCCGATGGTATCCATTACGAATGCAAACAGACCGATTGCCATAATTAATATGGTCTCAACAGCAACGAAATCTTCCGCTTTCATGCTGAAAGAAATGGTAATACCAAGCAACAATGTAATCAGATTAGCAAGCTGATTCTGTGCGGTATCAGACATGGTTCCGAGAACACCACATTCACGAATCAGGTTACCAAACATCAAAAATCCAACCAAAGCTACGGACTGAGGTGCTACAAGACCAACAATCATAGTAACTGCCACAGGGAAAATAATTCTCATGGTCTTGGAAACAGATTCCGGTTTGTATTCCATATGTATCTGTCTTTCTTTCTTGGTTGTTACAAGCTTGATTGCAAAAGGCTGTACAATGGGCACCAATGCCATGTATGAATAAGCAGCAACCGCAATTGCACCTACATACTTAGATTTCAATACCTGTGATACCAGAATCGCAGTGGGACCATCAGCAGCACCGATGATACCAATGGAAGCTGCATCTTTGATATCAAATCCCAACAATGCTGCTAACAGGATAGCTGCAAAAATACCAAACTGTGCTGCAGCACCATACAGGAACATACTGGGGTTAGATAAAAGAGGACCAAAGTCGATCATCGCACCAATACCGATGAACAACAATATGGGCATTGCCTCAGAAGCCTCAATACCAACCTCAAATAACCACTCAATAATACCGTGCGCCTCAATTCCGCCCACATTCTGATTCAAAACACCTGACAGGGGCAGGTTTACAAGAATTGCACCAAATCCCATAGGGAGCAACAATGAAGGCTCATACTCTTTCTTGATAGCCAGCCAAATCAGTGCAATACCGATTACATACATAACCAGACACTTCCAGCCGCCACCGCTGAAATCACAGAGAGCTCGCACTCCCTCCAATAAATAATCCATGACATTTCCTCCTCATACAATTTTTCATATTTTATCATAACATTATTAATTTCATAAAAGCTATCAACCAATCTGTAATTCAGGTAAAATCTATGTAAAATTACACAAAAGATGAAAAATGTTTTGACAAATGTAAAAACCGGTGCTAAAATACCCTCTAAATGAAAATCCCTTGAGGGAGTAGCAAGCGTGCAACAACGCAACAAGTCAACAGTTCGGCCTTACGGTCTGGCTTGTTTTAATTTGCGAGACTCATGTATATCTTTCAAGCTATACATGGAGTACGCATGTGTTTCTATACCTATGCATTTTTTACCCCAGATATAGTTTGAAGCTATATTTGGGGTTTTTCTGTTTACAATATCTACATAACAGAAAGGAGACATTCACATGAAACATTATTGTGAAGACCTATCTGCCGTATTGGCAGAAACCAAAAGCTCTGAGGTAGGACTTTCCTCCCAGGAAGCTGACACACGCTTGCAGACAAACGGCAAAAACAAACTGGCGGAAGCCAAGAAAGACTCTATCCTGAAACGATTTGTAAAGCAGCTGATGGATCCCATGATTCTGATTTTGCTGGCAGCAGCTGCCATCAGTGGTGTGCTGGCTGTAGTGGAGGGCGAAAGCTTTGCAGATGTAATCATCATTCTGGCTGTGGTAATCATCAACGCAGTTCTGGGTGTGTATCAGGAAAACAAGGCCGAAAAAGCAATTGAAGCACTACAGGAAATGTCCGCAGCGACCTCCAAGGTTTTGCGTGACGGCAAACTCATGTCTGTCCCCAGCGAAGACCTGGTAGTGGGCGACATCGTAGTATTGGAGGCAGGTGATGCAGTTCCCGCAGATGGACGACTGATTGAAAATGCCAGTCTGAAGGTAGAGGAAGCTGCTCTTACCGGTGAATCCGTTCCTGTTACTAAATTTATCGATATTATCAATTTGGAGGACTCCTCCAAGGACGTTCCTTTGGGCGACCGTAAAAACATGGTTTACATGGGCTCCACCATCGTTTATGGACGTGGTAAAGCAGTTATCACTGCAACCGGCATGGATACCGAGATGGGTAAAATTGCAGATGCATTGGCTAAAGCGGAAGAAGGTCAGACTCCTTTGCAGCTGAAGCTCAGTCAGCTTTCCAAGATTCTGACCTGGCTGGTTCTGGGCATCTGTGTCGTAATTTTCATTGTACAGAATGTTCGTGCCGGCGGTATTAGCTTTGAGGGTATGCTGAATTCCTTCATGGTAGCAGTATCTCTGGCTGTAGCAGCGATTCCTGAAGGTCTTGCAGCGGTAGTAACGGTGGTTCTTTCCATCGGTGTTACCAATATGTCCAAGAGAAATGCGATTATCAGAAGACTTACCGCAGTAGAAACTCTGGGTTGCGCACAGATTATCTGTTCCGATAAAACCGGTACACTAACCCAAAATAAGATGACCGTTGTAGATTTCTTTGGCGAAGACGAAAAGTATCTTGCACAGGCTATGGCCCTTTGCTGTGACGCAGAACTTTCCGAAGATGGCAACGTAACCGGCGAACCCACCGAGGCTGCTTTGGTAGTATGGGCTAACAAGCTTGGCCATGCAAAAAATGAATTAAAGCAGAAATTCCCCAGAAGCGGTGAGGCTCCCTTTGATTCCGGGCGTAAGCTGATGTCCACTGTTCATCCTTCTGATGGTAAATTTATTCAGTATACCAAGGGGGCTCCTGACGTTATTCTTGACCGTTGTACCACTTATTTAAAGGATGGCAAACCCGTTCCCATGACTGCTGAGTATCGTCAGCAGATTCTTACAGGTAATAAAGCTATGGCTGACAAGGCACTCCGTGTACTGGCTTGTGCACAGCGCATCTGGGATGCTGAGCCTGCTGCCTATGAGGCAGATGTATTGGAGCAGGAGCTTTGCTTCGTGGGCTTGAGCGGTATGATTGACCCCGTTCGTCCCGAGGTAAAGGCTGCAATTGCCGAGTGTAACGGCGCAGGTATCCGTGCAATCATGATTACCGGTGACCACATTGACACTGCAGTTGCTATCGCTAAAGAGCTTGGTATTCTCACTGAGGGTAAGCGCGCTATCACCGGCTCCCAGCTGAATGAAATGAGCGATGAGGAGTTCGCTAAGGAACTGGCTAACTTTGCAGTATATGCTCGCGTACAGCCCGAGCACAAGACCCGTATCGTTAACGCTTGGCGTGATGCAGGTTATGTAACCGCAATGACCGGTGACGGTGTAAACGATGCTCCTTCCATTAAATCCGCAGACATCGGTGTTGGTATGGGTATCACCGGTACAGACGTTACCAAGAACGTTGCAGATATGGTTCTTACCGATGACAACTTTGCTACTATCGTAGGTGCTGTTGAGGAAGGCCGTCGTATTTATGACAACATCCGTAAGGCAATCCAGTTCCTCCTCGGTTCCAACATGAGTGAGGTAATCAGTATTTTTGCAGCAACTTTGCTCGGCTTCACCATTTTGAAGCCCGTACACCTTTTGTGGATTAACCTTGTTACTGACTGTTTCCCCGCTCTTGCACTGGGTATGGAAAAAGCAGAGCCCGACATTATGGAGCGTAAACCCCGTGATGCTAAGGCCGGCATTTTCTCCGGCGGTATGGGCGTAGACATTGCTTATCAGGGTATTATGGTATCCGGTCTGGTACTTTTGTCCTACTTCGTCGGTCACTACATGGAGTCCGGTGTTTGGGAAATTGCAGACAGCCCCGAAGGTATGACCATGGCTTTCCTTACCATGTCCATGGCTGAAATTTTCCACAGCTTTAACATGCGTTCCCAGCGCGGAAGCATCTTCCGCCTGAAAGGTCAGAACAAGATTCTCTTGGGCGCAGCAGTAGTTACCTTGATTGCTACCACTCTGGTATGTGAAGTACCTGTTTTGGCAAATGCTTTCGGCTTCAGTGCCGTTACCATGGCTGAGTACTTCATCGCAATCGGTTTGGGCGTACTGGTAATTCCTATTGTAGAAATTGTGAAGTTCGTACAGCGCAAGACTGCGAAGTAAATTTAATAAATTCATGCAAAAAGTCCCGGTCTATGACTCATAATGAATCATAAACCGGGACACTTTATTACTCCGCACTCACTAACAATTGATGCATCCTTTCCAGCTGCCTTCTCAAGGAAAATTCCTTCCGGACTTTCTCGTATCCTGCAAGTGCAATCTGCTTCCGCTCTTCATCATGTCGGATATAAAAGTCTGTCTTTACTGCCATATCTTCCAAATTATAATAAAATACACATTCCTTGTCTTCTTCAAAATATTCCGCAAGTTCTTTTTGATAATTGGACAAAAGAAATCCTTTACACGCCATAATATCCAATGCTCGCAAGGGAATACCGGATGTGATGGACCGCACCGTAATATTGATATTTACCTTACTTTGACGAAACACCACCGGCATCTCCGTGGCATAATCCACATAGCTTTCTTTTTTTAGCTTGGAATTAAACTCCAAAGAAGAACCTGTATACAATTTAAAATCAAACAACTCCTGCAACAGAGTCACTGCCTGACAACGCTCTCTTCTGGTGACTTCCTTTTGTAAGATGCTCAAAAAACACTCTTCATATGGAAAATCATAGGCATCATCCGGCACTAAATTGACACATTGCTTCAATGCATCCCATATCTGTGGGGTGATTGTTTTTTTATCGATAATATTTTCCGATATTTTCTGCTGTGCCTGTATCAAAGCATTCAGATAGCCCTCTATATAAGGTGACAGACCAACAATCTGTGCAAACATATTTCTGGAGGGCTCATTGTACAAGCTCCCCACAAAGGACACATCTGCCGGGAAGCTTCCTTTCTGAAAATCCACTTTATCAAAAAATTCCACATCTGCTCCCAAAGGAAGATAATAGACTCGTTCCACTCCCCGTTTTTTTAAATCCTCCAATTGGCTCTTATCAAACACAAAAATACGGTTGGTGTCATATTTTACGGTACTGCTCCATAGGGAAAAATGAGGATTATCTACAATCCAAGTTACATAATAGCATTTTTTCTCATAGCACACCTGAGCAAATTCAGGGTAATAATTGTACATGAATACCCCATAATAGCTGCTATCCAAAACAGCACTAAGCTCCTCTGCCCAGATGGTAGCATTGCCGCCGTAAGACGCCTGCCAGGGAATTACCTCATAAGCCATTTCTTGCAAATAGTTCTGCATATTGGAGGTGGTTATGTTAGTCATTATCATTAGTATTTTTTTCATGAATAATCAAAACCTCCCATCTGCCATTTCGTCTGCCATTTACACGACGGATATATCCCTTATTCTTGATATCTGTGCAACCTTTCAAACGAAACTTCTAAATACATTTTATCATTAGCTTCACTCAATCACAATCAAAAAATCAGGCCTTCTTCCGAACACATGCACTCTCCTTACACAAAAGCACTATCGCCACCACACCAAACATCATTGCAGGCATCTCCCGCAAAGTACCCGACACAGGTGTTTGTGTCCAAATTCCGGTAAGTTTATCCTCATTAAAATACAATAACAAGATACTACCCATTCCATTATTAACTGCATGGGTAAAAGCAGCCGGCCACACGGAACCGGTTTTCTTGGTAAGATAAGTCAAAATAGCATTCATAAACGTTGTAAACAGCATAAAAGCAATAAACCCTGTCCAGGGCTCCCCCCAGTAACCGGTACCGAAATTATGCCCCGCCATATTGATAGGGAAATGCCATATCCCCCAGATGATACCACCTATCAAAATTGCTTTCCCTGTACCGAAAAGCTCCTCCAGCTTAGGCATCATATAGCCCCGCCAGCCGGCTTCCTCTCCCAGTGCACCTACTGAAAAAATACAGGTTGATGTAATCACTGTCACGGGATAAAGCCACAGGATATTTTCAGATATACCTATCTCCGTCAGCTTTGTAGGGTCAAAAGTCTGAGGCTGAACCAGATACATAAGCGCCATACCAAGCTCCCAATATATCCAAGGAAGCAAAATCGCCACCACATACCAAATCCACTTTTTATCCTTAAATACAATTCCCAAACCCAAAGAATTCTCCCCCCTCATGGGAAAACCTTCCTTGGTAATCCATCTGGTAAGCAACATACCTATAGAAGGGCAGAGCATAGCATATGTCATGATTGCCTGCATGGCCGGGGATTCATACACACCACCTCTTACCATGTAGATGATAGAAGGAATCCAAATCAAACCAAAGCTGAATGCCACAAAAATCAAAAGTCTCTTTATTGTAAGATTGCTACTCTTCATCCCGGCACTCCCTTCTCTCAAAAACAGACACAGCAACACGATAAGACAGATAATACAATCCACCTGTAATCACCGGTCCAAACACATTTAATGTCATGGTCAAGGTCTTATGCTCCTTCAACCAGCCAATCCATGTGATATTATTTAACACTGTCATATCCCCAAAAAGCCCATAACCAAACATTGCAAAGAACACAACAACCAGTATACCGGTCTTAATTGCATTACCGGCCTTCACACCCACATTGATAAAGAAAGGCAATTCAATAGCGGATGCCAACAAAAGCACCTGCATCAATAAAGGTGTTAAGCCCATCGCATCCATTAGAAAACTATTCTGTAATGCCTCTTCCATACAACCGTTTACAAACTGTGCCCAAACCAGGCTTACCGATAAAGCCACATAATAACTAATCAGAACAAATAGGTATTTTGATGCCACATACTGACGTTTACTCACCGGCAGACTCATCACATAAGCTTTCTTCCCGACTCCCTCATCTGTCTGAATAATACCGGTTTCAATAAATCCCACCACTATCATTGGAAGTATTAATGCTGCCATTGTTACCAGACCACCCACAATAATCGCTGCCGCATAATTGGAAGCTGCCGGAAGAGGTGAAATGGCAAAAACGGCTAAAAGCAAAGTAATTACCGATAACACAGCTACATATGTTTTGCCGTGAACAGCCACAAAATCCTTATATAACAGTCCCGCCATTACAATACCCTCCTTCGACGTTTATATACCGCTACACTGCCTGCATAAGACAAAAGCATGCCTGCAACAGCCGCCGGAATTAATATCTTATAGCCATTTTCAAGAAACCACAAAACAACATCCGTTGCATTACGTATCAGTGTATTCATCTGCTCATCTGTCATACTACCAAACTTTCCTGCCAGAACTCCATTTGCCACCAGCATAACGATTAAAGGCAGCATCTGAATCAAATCTGCTCTTCTCGCACCACACAGATATGTCATAAACAAATTAAAACTCATGTACAAAAGGAACCCTGCTGTCACTGTAATAATTCCTATATACAGATTATCCAACTCTATTTTAGAAGGCACAACTGTAATTAAAAATGCACAAAACATAGCTACAGTCATACTTATAGCCCCATAGATGAGAGTCGTCAAATATCTGCTGCCCACAATTTGGCCGGGGGTTAAAGCCACCCCGGATAAAACCTTATGAAAACCAACTCTGTTATCCTCTCGAAAACACTGCGTCACATCTGCAATAAAACAAACAGGCAGTATCAGCATGAACCAGACAGATATCCGCATAACCTGATTAAAATCTTCTGCTTCCATTCCGGACTCCTGCATTGTCTCCTCAAACATAACTGCCACATTGCCGTACTGACTGCTCAATAAAAACATGATACCCATGATAATCATTCCGACCGTCACAAAAGCAAAAGTCCTTATATTTTTCCTAAGACACAGAAAGTCCTTATATATTAACCCCTTCATACTATGCCTCCTGCTTTGCACCGTTTTCCGCAAACTGATTGCCTACATAGAAAATCATGATTTCCTCTAATGAAGTCTGCTCCACCATCAGCTTCGGATACTTGCGCCGGCAGAGTTCTCTGTCCTTCACCAGCACCTCCACGCCAAAAGCAGACTGTCTGGAAGCTACCATATCCTCTGCATCAATCTGCTCAAGCTCGTTTTTCTTGCACTTTAAGAGCCCGTGGCGCTCCAAAACATCATCTTTCTCACCCTGCAATACTATCTGTCCATGGTCAATAAACACCACCATGTCTGCAATACGCTCAATATCGCTGGTGATATGGGAAGACAGAAGAATCGTATGATTTTCCTTCATAACAAACTCCTGAAAAATCTGCAAAATCTCATTACGCACCACCGGGTCCAGACCACTGGTAGGCTCATCCATAAGGAGCAGCTTCGCATTGTGGGACATAGCCGCCGCAATCTGGAGCTTCATACGCATACCTCTGGAATAAGCACCACACTTTTTCTTACGAGGCAGGGAAAAACGCTGTAAATATCCCCAAAATGTCTCCTCGTCCCAGTTGGTATACACATTTTTCATCATACGGTTGATGTCCACAGGAGTCATGAAATCATGAAATCCCATCTCATCAAACACCACACCTATATCCGCTTTCAGCAGAGGACCTTCCTTTAACACATCCTTGCCGAATACTGTAATATCTCCCCCGTCACGCTTAATACTATCCAAAATCAGCTGAATGGTAGTAGTCTTGCCGGCACCATTTTGGCCGATAAAGCCACAGATACAGCCTTCCGGCACCATAAAGCTAATCTTGTCCAGTTTAAAATCGCTGTAATTCTTGCACACATCCTTAAGCTCCAGTACGTTACTCATCCTTATTGCTCCTTTTCCTCGTATAAAAGTCTCATGCGTTCCTCAAGCTCAGTCATGGTAATCCCCGCCATACGGGCCTTGTCCATAATTTCCTCCAAAAGCTCCTCAATCTCGCAAATAGCAGCCTCCCGCACTCTTTCATGATTAATCGCCTTCACAAAGCTGCCCTTGCCGGTATAAGACTCTATGTAGCCCTCCCGCTCCAAATCTTCATAAGCACGCTTTGTCGTAATGATACTGATGCGCAATTCCTTTGCCAGCAGACGCATGGACGGAAGGGCGTCCCCCTCCTTCAGCTCCCCGCTGACAATCATGGCCTTTATCTGATCCATAATCTGCACATAAATTGGACTGTCCGAATTATTTGAAATGATAATATCCATGGTTGTTCTCCTTTTCAAATATTGTATATATATAATATACACATTATATACACACTGTCAATATAAAAATTTTTGCAATGCTTACCAATGCCATCTTATATCCGGGAACAAATTGGGCATATACAGATTTTTTGCCCTGAAATACCCAAATAAATGAAATTTCGTTGGCCAGATAAACTCTTTATAGCGCATCAGGGCATATACAGAAAAAACACGCTCTGCTGCCCAACTCCTATGGATATTTCGGGTATTTCAGAGCAATTTTTCTGCATATGCCCTTGCTATATTTTAAAATATGCAAGGGACTTTCCCGGAAAATAAAAACAGCTGCGAGAAACGGATTGTTCCGAAATCTCGTAGCTGTAAATCAGCTCATTTACTGAATCTGAATAATAACAAGATGTGCTGAAACAGGTCTGGTTCCACCTGCAAGAGGTGTAATAGTAAGCGCCGCTGCAGTACCTGCCGGATTCCGTACCGTCAAAATAATGATCCTGCTCATTGCAACATGAATCATTCTGATTATTATTACAATAGCCATTATTACAGCGATTGTTATTGTTAAAGAAATTCTCGTAAATTAATATTTACATTACATAGTATGAACTTCATCCTCAAAACGCCACCAAACTACTGTCTATATATAAATAAAAAGAAAAAGCTTCCCCTTCAGCCATTTCTGAAAGAGAAGCCCTTTTCTCTATTAACTATTCATTAATAATCATCATTACCTCGGGAGACGAATTTTTCTTATATTATTTTATTGATATCCGCAACTAATTACACTCCAGTTTCCATCTGCATCCATTGTCATAATCCATCCATAGTCTTCATACACCGCTCCGGCATTCAGGGGACCATTTGCGTAGCCTTCATCAACCACAAATGTGCTTGTAAATACAACTGCATTTTCTACCTGATACATTTCCTTATTCATCTCTTCCATAGAAATTGAATATTCTTCGTCATATTCAATTTCCTGCAGTGTACACTGTTCAAAATCCTTATCAAAAGTTTCTGTAATCACATTGATTGCATCTGACAACTGTTCCTCTGTATATACGGAAGATGCTCCCAACTGTATATCCATTTCGTTTTTTTCTTCTGTTTCCGGTTGCACATCTGTTTCCATTTTTTCTTCTGCCTTTACAATTTTCGCCACGGTATTTTCAGTTTCTGTTTTACCTTGACATCCAAACAACACCATACTCATCATAACCACTACTACTACAATTAATTTACTCTTCATTTTCTTATCCTCACTTTTTATTATTTTTGTTTTATGATTATTTTTTATATATTTTATTTCTCAAGTGTAAAGGAAAAAGATCTGTATACAAAATATTGTGCTCCTTTACCTTCCATCTTCTTTAGATCTTCGAATGCACATGGAAGTTGCAAATATATCTCACAATCCCCTTCTGCCCATATATCCTGCTTGATATCATTGATATACATCTGGTCAAAACCGGCAAATACAGCATCTTCCTTTTTGTCTTCCAAGCGATAGCTTACCGCTACATTTCCATATTCACTATAAAGGAACTCAGATTCTTCCTGATATTTTTTGAGACCACTAAAAACAATATCTGTTCTCGGCATACTTGCTGTTTGCGATAATTCTACTTCCTCTTTATTCTGCATATCAAGGTTCATCACATCCAAAACTGCGGAATCTCCATCCCGTACTGCCATAACACCATCCAGAAATACCTCTACTGTCTCAATTTCTCCTTCCACAACACTCAAATCGTAATAGACGCGTCTGCCCAGGCATCCCGTATTCTCCGAAGCAAATACATAACTCTCATCTACATATCCCTCAACTTCTTGATTGTTAGCAATAACTACAGGCCAATACCCCATGCCAAAACCAATCAGACGATCAAATTCCCCACTTTCCAACGTATAAAAATCAAGATACAATGTCTTCTCTTCCCACATGGGAACACATAACAACTCTATTCCATCCGCTGTACAAATGGCACCATTTTGCGCCGCACTTTCATCCTGAATATATGTCTGCAGATTTCTCATTGCAAAATCAACCTTTAGCTCTCCAACGGTAAGACTTCCATTCGACATAGAATTTTCATCAAAATTTGCCACCCTGTAGCGCTCACTGATACAAATAAATCTGGCTCCTTCCAGAGATTCCCCTGAAAGCACCTCTCTGTCTGTCATTTTTAAATCATTTCCAGCCAATTCTACAAACGACAAAGGTGTTAACGTGTCTGCGCTGTCTTTGATTTCAAAATAAGCTGCATATCCCTTATTTCTGTACAATTCTGCATAATCCTTAAAACTTTCTTCGCTTAAATTTGCACTTAATTGTTCTAATTCCGTGTTTGAAATTTTCAAAAGATCGATGGTATAGTTTACAGTAAGTACATCATCCACTAAATTGGCATTTTGTATTTCAATTTCAACCATATCATTCTTTTGATTATATTTCGCCTGTTCAAGAATGTACCATTTGTTTTCCGGTAAAACTTCCCCTTTCTCGTCAACAGGCACTTCTACCACACCGACACCGGGAACAAATCCAAACAACTTTGCCAAAGCCGCTTTGACACTATCTGTATTCAACATAAACGTCCCCGAAACAACCAGTACCAAAGCCGCTGCCACATATGCAAAACGAATTACTCCTTTGGTTCTTTTCCGGCCAATTTTCTGTTCTACCAAGGCTTTGATACGCTCTTTGCTATCATCTGATACCTCTGGCATGTCCACGGTTTCCAAATATTCCGTTAATTCCTGTAAGGACATATCATCACATGCATTTTTTACAGCCTTTTCAACATTCTGTTCCATTACACATATCCCTCCATTACCACTTTTAACCGCTCCAATGCTCTTTCGATACGCTTGCTTACCGCCGGTCGTTTCATTCCAACAGCATCTGCAATTTCTGCAATCGGTTGTTCCAAAAAATATCTGCGAAAAATTATTTCTGTATCGGGTTCACCCAATCCTGAAATTGCTTTTCTCAAAAAAGCACCTTGTTCTTTGGTCATTGCCGTTTTCTCCGGCCCGGGAGTCGAATCCGGAATTGCATAATAATCCGATTCGTCAAGTTCTCTCCTATGAGATTCTTCTTTTAGAGCACCTTTGAACCTGTCAATCGCCCGACGTCTGGCGATGGTTACCAGATATGCTTTGATACTGCCCTTCTTCAAATCAATCTTATCAAGTTGTCTGTAGAATTCTACATAAACATCCGATACACATTCTTCCACATCCTCCTCCGTACATGTTCCGGAAGCTTTGCTTCGAATTATGTAGCTGACAAGACCTGAATAAGTATCAATCAGCATCTCCATACCTGCCGATGAATCTTTTTTCATCATTTTTAGAATTCTCTCATCTGTGAAACTTCTCATTTTTTGTTCCAACTCCTTTCGCTCCTACTATACAGTTCTGTAGTAAAAGCCAAAATGTGACAATTTTTTTAAAATTTATAAAAAAACAGCTGCACGATTCGAAATTTCCGATATCTTACAGCTGCTCTGCAACTCACTAATTAATTCTTATTCCTCTAAAAAGGGAGACCTTTTGAAATCTACACTATTTAAAATACTTTCTTTTGGACTTTACGAATCCCCCATTTAATCAACATAATTCCAACTGTAATCACAGCTACTTTAACCAAAGAAACAACAACTGTTGTGACAATAAGAGGAATTACCTCTTCCTGGGGCATTGTTGCATAAATTGATACAATATCCTTTTTAACCCACATAAACAGGATATATACAATGGCGATTATTCCGACTACAATTCTCCAAGGTTCTCTTTTATTTCTATTTTCGTTATTCATACTATTTTCTCCTCCTTCCAAATTACATAACTCCGAAAAGGGAGAAAACATATTTGATAATTGCAGCCACAGCAAATGCAAGAATTGCGCCGCCAACCATTAAAACACCCTTGGGAACACCCTTAAATTTTTCATTTCTCTTTCTTATCTTGGTCAAAAGGCCTGTTGTATGCACCAAAATCATTACCATTGCAACATAAACCAACACTTCCGCATATACGGAAATCATTTCAAATACTTTACTTACGGATACTGCATTTGTCAATTCAAGTATCATATATACTGCCAAAGCACCTGTACCTAAGATACTTTGCATTCTTATATCCTTAATAATAGTCTCTTTTTCTACATTTGCATAATCAGATAATGTTTCTGCTACTTCTCTTACTTCTTCATTCATATTCTCGCTTTTCCTCTCTCCATTAATAATCTCCGGGATACTGACATCAAAATACTCTGCAATATTAACTAGTAAACTAATATCCGGCATGTTGTTGCCTGTTTCCCATCTTGATACTGTTCTTCCGGAAACTCCCAAGATTTCTGCAAATTGTTCTTGAGTAATTTCTTTCTCTTTTCGAAGCTCCTTCAAAAAACTTCCTATCTTTTTTTGGTCCACTTGCGGTTCCTCCTTTCATCACCAGACTAACTCCAAACGTCCGTATGCAACACGACACAAAGCGAGAAAATGCCGTATTTATCAGAATAGACAACATTGTCTAGTGAAATTTTGTACGCCAAATCTGTCGATTTATTATATCAATTTATGTCCCATAACAAAATAGGGTAAATAAAAAAATTTGCAGCTGTGAAATTTTTACAGATCTCTCACAGCTGCCAAACACCTTGTTATATATCTTACAATTTTCTCTTAGAACTTTCTAAATCTCTTATATCTATGTTCCACAATCTCCTCACCACTCATAGAACCGAAGGTCTTAAGGAATTCCTTAATATTGACCTTAAGGTAATTGGCAATCTTGTCTGCCGTCTCCTTGGTAGCCTCACCGTACTCAGGGATAATCTTGTCGATTACCTTAAATTTCAGCAAATCCTGTGCCGTAATCTTCATGGCTGCTGCCGCTTCTTCCGCTCTGCTCTCGGACTTCCATACAATAGAAGAGTAACCTTCCGGAGACAAAATAGCATAAGTGGAGTTTTCCATCATCCATACCTGATTACCGACAGCGGTTGCAAGAGCACCACCACTTCCGCCTTCACCGGTCATAATACACAGTACAGGCACCTTCAAATCAGACATTTCCATGATACTGCGGGCAATTGCCTCACCCTGACCACGCTCCTCCGCGTCAATTCCGGGGAATGCACCGGGAGTACTGATAAAGCTGATAACAGGACGCTTAAACTTCTCCGCCTGCTTCATCAGACGCACTGCCTTTCTATAACCATCCGGCATAGGCATACCGTAGTTTCTATCCATACACTCCTGCATAGTAGTGCCGCGAAGCTCTGCCAAAATTGTCACAGGCTGACCATCCAAAAATGCAATTCCACCCAACAAAGCCTGATCATCTCCATAATAGCGGTCTCCGTGAAGCTCATGGAAATCATCAAAAACGCGCTCTACATAATCCATCGTGGTCAGACGTTCCCAACTACGACAAGTCTTAACCTTCTCCCAAGGGGTCTTGGTGCTGAGCATAGGAGCTTCTGCATCCAGCTTTCTTGCAGGAAGAACGTCTCGCAAAGTCTTTCTGGTCGCTTTCATACTCTTATTATGAACAGAAAGATAGAACTGCAACGTTTTCTTCAATTCTTTTCTGGGTACGATTCCGTCAATCATACCATGCTTTAACAAAAACTCTGCCTTCTGGAAGCCCTTAGGCAACACCTGACCGATTGTCTGCTGAATAACACGAGGACCTGCAAATCCGACTCTGGCCTTAGGTTCCGCCAAAATAATATCGCCCAGCATCGCATAACTTGCAGTCACACCACCCATGGTCGGATCAGTGAGTACTGTCATATAAAACAAACCTGCGTTGGAATGGCGCTTAACTGCTGCAGAAGTCTTCTCCATCTGCATCAGGGAGATAATACCCTCTTGCATTCTGGCACCACCGGAACAACAGAACAAAATTACAGGAAGTCTCAAATCAATAGCTTTCTCAAAGGCTCTGGTGATACGCTCACCCATTACATAACCCATACTACCCATGATAAATCTGGCGTCGCAAACACCGATAACCGTATCCTCGCCACCGATTTTACCACGGCCTACCACAACTGCCTCGGAGGTACCGGTTTTCTCTCTGGCTGCTGCCAGCTTCTCATCGTATGTAGGATCCTTTAAAGGATTGCTGCCCTCCACATCCTCAAACCAAGGTTCAAAAGTGCCTGCATCCACCACCATCTGAATACGGTCATTTGCACCGATAGGCATATGCTTGCCACAGTTTGGACAAATATAAAGCATTTTGTATGCCTCTGCACTCTTGTAGCCCTGTTTACACTTGGAACACACTACCTGAGCACCGGCAGCTGTAACCGGTTGTACATTTCCCTGAGTAACCTTTTGTTTCACCTTGTTTAAAAAATCCACGAAATTGTTCCTCCTTATTTACAGGTGTAAACCCCCCTACCGATGCAGGCTCCCACATCTACACTTTTATAAACAAATAGTTTGAATGTCAAACTTTGAATTTCAAAGTTATTATATATCCATACGAATTATATTTCAATATTTATTTTTACTTCATTATTCATTTTTACTTTTACACTCCATGACTCTTGCTACTTTTCATAGGGAATGCTAAACTAAAATTGTTTTCTGTCAAAATGAAATATTATGCTTGGGAGAACTATTTTATGATAAATCAGATAAAAAAAATAGGAACTGCTCTGGAAAAACTGGGAGATAAAGTGCTTTTAATCATTGCTTTCGTGATTTTCTGGGGTCTGACCTACTACAGTTTGCGATATACGGAAATTTTAAAGCCGGATACGGAGATTCCCATGACCATTCCCGACAATGCCCTCATCAATTTGTTGATATTTATGGGAATTATGATCTTATTTTTCCTGCTGCGCACAATTTTGCTGCGCAAATGCAACTTAGATTCCGATAAACTCTGCCGTCGTTTTATGGGAGTAATTACCGTTTTGGTAGGCGTTTTTTCCGTGGGATGGGTAGCCCTGTGTCATGTTGTGCCCCGGGCAGATGGCGCCTCTCTGTGCCTTGTAGCCCAGCTGATGTTAGAGGGTGCAGACTTCGGTTTTATGGATCCCCCCGGATACATGTCATACAATCCCCACCAATTCAGCCTGTTATCCGTGATTCATCTGTTGTTTACTCTGTTTGGCGATTATCAGGCCTTTCAATACATGAATGCCCTGTGTATGCCCCTGCTCTTCTACAGTGGCTACAAGCTGGTTCAACTGATTTGTTCCAAATGGGAGCCTGTTTTGTACTATACGGCACTGTTTATCAGCTGCCTGCCCTTATTTTTCTATGTACCTTATGTATACGGTGAAATCACTTCAACCACTTTTACTCTGGTACTCATGTGGCAGGTAGTACGCTATTGCAAAACCGGTAAGAAAACCAGCTTTCTTTGGGGAACTTTGGCAATTGTATTCGCCTGCATTATGCGCATGAATTCCCTGATTGTACTGGTGGCGGCAGGCATTATACTACTCCTTCACGCACTGCGAAATGCCAAATGGCAGGCAACAGCTTGGCTGGCTGCCATGACCATAGCTGTATTTGCAGCAGATGCCGGCATTCAGGCCTATTACGAAAATCTCTCGGACAAGGAAATTCTGGACGGAATCCCCTACATCTCCTATGTACTTATGGGATTGGAGGACAAGGAACAGGGCCCCGGATGGTTTAACGGCACCAATTATACCCAGCTTATCGCTCACAACTATGACACCGAGCTTACCGCCGCGGATAACACAATTGCCGTAAAAGAACGACTGAAGGTATTTTGGAATGATAAATCCTACGGCATCGACTTTTTCCGAAGGAAGATTCTGTCCCAATGGAACTCTCCGGCTTACCACAGTCTCTACGAGACCGGTAGCTTTGATTGCGAAAAAGAGGAACTACCTTCCATCGTTCAACAAATTTACTATGACAGAGAATCCCTTGTAAACGGATTTATGAACCGATATCAGTTTGTGCTCTATTTATGCACATCGATTATGGCAACCTTTGCACTTTTCCACAAAAAAAGAGAAGACTCCGAGGAAACTACTCTGGAAAATCATATTTTAATCATAGCCATCGTAGGCGGCTTCCTCTTCAGTGCCCTGTGGGAAGCCATGAGCCGCTACGTCATATCCTATGTAGTGTATATGATTCCGCTGGCGGCCATAGGAATGTGGCAGCTGCAGCAAGGATTGAACTGTATTTGGAGCCGGCTGAGCACCCAAAAATAAGAACCCCTACCTACCAAGATTACAAAAGGGAAACGCTGACAAACTCAACGTTTCCCTTTTTAAGATTTGTCTTCAGTCTACTTTCCTTTAAACAATTTTCCTAAACCACCTTCAAGAACAGTGAAAATACTTTTGGGCTCTGGTTCCGGCTCGTCTTGTATTTCTTGAATAGTCTTTTGCAAGCAATATAAGGTACGTTCATTGGCAAAATCCTGTCCCATCCCATTCTCCTGCCGGATTCGTTGCAAATCAGCTGTTGTTTTGCCGGTTTCAGCACACAATAATTTCAACAGACTGTTAAGTTCCTGTAATTTCTCCCTTTTTGACAAAGGAAAACAATTTATTTCATGAAACCTCTGAAAAGCATCTTTTTTCTCCAACATACGCATATTATAAAAATACTGGGTAATTAATCCTTTTTCCCGACCCTGTACAATAGAAGGATTTTCTTTTATGATACGCATACAACTATCAACCATATAACCGGCCTCCACAGCCTTGACTACAAACCGCTCCCAAGCAGCCTGCAACCGTTCTCTATCCCCTTCCGGCAGATATTTTCTTGCACCCAACTGTATCAATCTCCAACAGCAGGTATTTACAGCATTCAATACCACTAAACGCTCATCACTGTTAGGAATCGTCGGTTTCCAATAAGAATCGTCGCACAGAAAATCCAAAAATTTCTCCGGCAAGGTCTCAAAGAGGCATGCCTCAAACAAATCTGTATGATATTTTCCCATATATGGTGCATATTCCAACAAACCCAACGTCTTCAGAAAATCTACCCTTTGAAGTGCCGAAAGACCTGCCATTACCTCATAACAGTCCTCCGTCTGGTCAGAAAACTTACAGAGCGCATGACATACACCCAAAAGCTCCGGTTCCGCCTTATACAGATGCTCAATAAAACTCCTACTCTTTCCCCGCATATAGCGATACCACAAAGCAGCATTCATATTACTGTTCACTGTGGGATGGAGTCTTCCCCGAACAATTTGAAGGAATATCTCTTCCTCCTCTGTTTTATATCGAAAATACTCTCTAAGGCTATGGTATTTACCACAAATCTCTTCGCTATCTGCATCCGGCAACTGAGCATAAGTCAACAAATCTTCCAGCCCGGTCTGAAGCTTCTCTTGCCGGTATGCCTCATAAACCGGACCCTCACTATCCATGATACAAAGAAGATTTACCCGCTCACCCTTATTTATAATCTTCTGAAAAATCGGCTCTGCCTCCGGCGGATTCAACTGTGCAAGAGCAGTCAAGGCTGCACGCTTCTCGGCAGCCTTACCCTTTTTATAAATGCGAATCAAAACCTCCACATTATCCACACTGCCACCCAAAGCCTCTATTACTGAAGTCTTTACTTCCGGCGACAAATACTTGTCCACCACGGAAAGATACCATTCATTCTCAGCCGCTCCAGCCAAATGCCATACAACATCCACCGGATTCAAGGGGTATTTACCATAAAAACTAACTGCACTCTCCTTGAGAATCTCTATAAAAGGCTGCCCCAAATCTTTACCAAAATGACACAGAAAATGAAATCGACCATGCTTTTTCATGGATTCCACAATAGCCTCAATCACGTCCTTTCGGTACAAAAGATATGCATCCTCCATGGGCACATTTTCGGGCTCTATCCGATTGCTTAATATTCCTTTGATAAGCTTTTCCACCTTCTTCTCATCTTTCTCCGGATAGGGTGGCATTATCACTTCGGGCATTATTTTATCCTCCATAGTCTTCAACACCTGCTAGTCCAGCATTGCCGCTTACCTCATAGATATATTATATTATTTCATAATGCGTTGTTCAATAATTTGATTCTTGCTTTTTGTACAAATAGGTGTATCATTGTATTGAAAATTCTGAATTGGAGAGTACAAATGAAATCATATGAAATGGATTTAAGTACCGGTTCGCTGTGGAAAAAAATGCTGGTTTTCAGCGTACCGCTTATGTTTTCTAATATTTTACAGGTTGTTTTCAATATGTCGGACGTGGCGGTAGTGGGTAAGTTTTCCGGTCCTATTGCCCTGGGAGCAGTAGGTTCCACCAGCATTTTGATAACTTTATTTACTGGCCTGCTAATTGGTCTGGCAAGCGGTGTCAACGCACTGACTGCCCTCTATATCGGTTCCAAGGATACCGAGAATATCCGCAAAACAGTACATACTTCCGCTATTCTGTGTTTCGGCGCAGGAGTTTTGATTGCGATATTGGGAATTGCACTGTCGGAAGTAATTCTGACCATAATGAATACCAAACCGGAGCTGATAGGAGACGCCGTAATTTATTTGCGCATTTATCTGCTGGGTATGCCGGCGCTGGCCCTGTATAACTTTGGTAACGCCGTGTTAAGTGCTGCCGGAGATACCAAGCGCCCCTTATACTACCTGAGCTTTGCCGGAATCATTAATGTGATTTTAAATCTGTTTTTTGTAATTGTATTTCATCTGGGTGTTGTGGGTGTGGCAGTTGCCAGCATCATTGCCCAATACATTTCGGCAATATTAATTCTAAAGCTCTTGCTTCACACGGAGGAAGACTTCGGCCTACGCTTAAACAATAATGACATATCCCGGGATATTATGAGTAAACTTCTGAAAATAGGCATTCCAACTGCCTTTCAGTACTCTATTTTCGCCATTGCTAATCTGTTCGTACAGACCAGCGTCAATTCCTTTGACCATGTAATTGTGGAAGGTAATTCCGCTGCCGCCAATGCAGACCCTTTAGTCTATGATATGATGGCCGCATTTTATACTGCCTGTACCAGCTTTATTGCCCAAAACTACGGCGCCGGCAAAAAGGATCGTATTTTGAAAAGCTACCTGATTGCCACACTCTACTCTTTTTTGTTAGGACTAACCCTGGGTGTGGGACTGTATGTACTTCGCTACCCCTTCCTATCCTTGTTTACAAATGACAACTCTGTCGTGGAAGCCGGTATCATGCGCCTGTCCATTATGGCTTTATCCTATGCAATCTCAGCCTTTATGGACTGTACCATTGCAGCCTCCAGAGGCCTTGGTCAGACCATTATTCCTACCATTATCGTTATTATGGGCTCCTGTATCTTCCGCGTAGCCTGGATATATACTGTATTTGCCTACTTCGGAACCATACAGTCTCTGTACCTTCTGTATGCCGCCTCTTGGTCCATAACCGCTGTGGCAGAAATCATCTACTTTGTATGGATATATCGCAAGACGACCAAATTGAATCTCCAATGAAAGATTTCTGCTTGCCTTTAAAATTGTCATATGTTTTAATATATCTATTACGAAATTGAAAGGAGGAATTTTTATCTCATACAATCAAATATCTTCTAAACTAGTTCAACTAAAAAAAGAAATTGCGAATACTCAAAAGAAGTTAAGCAACTTCCCCGAAGGAACTCTTATCTGTGCTCAAAACGGCAACAGCTATAAGTGGTACCAAACCGATGGGCACACAAAGACTTATATTCCAAAGAAAAACCGAAAACTTGCAGAACAATTAGCTGTCAAGAAATACTTTTCTCTTATGTTGGAAGATTTGGAAAATGAATATCATGCAACGCAACTTTATCTCCAAAACCATTCTCCAATATCAAAAGCAGAAAAACTGCTTACATCCCCCGAATATCAGAATCTTCTTTCCTCTTATTTTGTCCCTCAGTCCCATGAATTAACCAACTGGATGAATTCTCCCTATGACCGAAATCCTCTTTATCCCGAGCAATGTATTCATAAAAGTATTTCCGGCAACCTATTACGTTCCAAATCAGAATCCATGATTGATATGTTTTTACACATCCACAAAATCCCATTTCGATATGAATGTGCTTTGCACTTAGAAGAAATCACTATTTATCCTGATTTCACCATCCGACATCCCGTCACTAAAGAAATATACTACTGGGAACACTTTGGATTAATGGACTCCCCCACATATTCTCAAAATGCATATTCTAAGCTACAACTCTACACATCTCATGACATTATTCCATCCATCCAATTAATAACTACCTTTGAGACAAAAAATCATCCACTAACTTCTAACATTATAGAAAATATCATTAAACAATACTTTTTATAATATTCTTCCATGAAGAAGAATGGGGCCGAACAGACCTTTTCACTGCCTAAGACCCAAAATAAAGAATGGGTCTGAACAAGCATTTTTGCTTCCTGAGACCCTAAATGAAGAGATTTCACTTGATTTTAGGATGCTTTAAAGCCTATTTTGGGTCCTGGGATGGAAAATCATCTTATGAGACCCAAGAACTCGGTCAAATTTGGGTCTCGGGATGCATTTTCCTTTGTACAGACCCAAATGCAAAATTAAAATGTACCCATATACCCTAGAGGAACAAATAAAAAGAGCTGCGGCACAATATGAATTGCTTCCGATCAAATAAACAAAAAGCAATTCAATTGTGCAACAGCCCTGTTTAATCTACATTTTTATTACTTCCCTGCAACCACTGCCTCGAAATCTGCCTCAATCTCCTTGGAGGGAGGTGCGGTCAGAAGAGATGCCACTACGATACAGATACAAGAGAAGATAAATGCAGGCAACAGCTCATAAATAGCAAATGCTCCACCAAGCTTGCTGATTACCAGCTTCCACAAGAATACCATGCCTGCGCCGCCTACCATACCGGCAATTGCTCCGGCCTTGTTGGTTCTCTTCCAAAACAGGGAGAATAACATGATAGGTCCGAAGGTAGCACCAAAACCTGCCCATGCAAAAGATACAATCTTGAAGATAACGCTGTTTTCATCCATTGCAATCACCATAGCGATAAGTGCAATTGCCAACAGAGTAATTCTGGTCACGGTCATAACCTGCTTGTCTGTTGCTTTCTTGTTGCATACACCCTGATAAATATTCTTAGCAAAAGCGGATGCTGCAATCAACAGATAAGAGTCAGAGGAACTGATGGTTGCTGCCAGAATACCAGCCATTACAAAACCTGCCAAAATTGCGGGCAAGGAACTCGTTGCAAGAGTAATAAAGATATTCTCCGCATCAGTAGCTGTCAAATGAACGGTAGGATACAGCGCACGACCTACAATACCGATAAATACTGCAACTGCCAAAGAAATTACTACCCATACCATCGCAATTCTTCTGGACATCTTCAGCTCTTCTTCCTTGCGGATAGCCATGAATCTTAAGAGTACCTGAGGCATACCAAAATATCCAAGACCCCAAGCCATCATGGAGCATACGCTCAACAGACCATACTCTCTCGCATCACCAAATACAGGCGCACCATTCTCCACAAGCTGCTGACCGGCTTCATTTACAGTAGGAGTTGCCAGTCCGAAGAACTCCAAAAATCCGGGAATAGATTGTGCATTGTCAATTACTGCACCCAGACCGCCGGCATTAATTGTGCAAAGAACTACGATAACACCCAATGCAATAATCATTACAATTGCCTGCATGGTGTCAGATGCACTCTCTGCCAGGAAACCACCCAAAATGGTGTACAAAAGCACGAAAATTGCACCTAAGACCATCATTGCCACATAAGGTGCTCCAAAAAGTGTAGAGAACAGCTTACCACAGGTTACAAAACAGCTGGATGCATACACTGTAAAGAAAATAAGAATGAACAATGCAGACAGAGTCATAATCACTTTCTTGTCCTCACGGAAACGATTAGAAAAATAATCCGGAAGTGTAATAGCATTGTTCGCTCTCTCACTGTAGCGGCGAAGTCTTTTAGAAACAATCAGCCAGTTAAAATAGGTACCCACAGCAAGTCCGATTGCTGTCCATGCTGCATCTGCGAGACCGCACCAATAAGCTACACCGGGCAATCCCATGAGAAGCCATCCGCTCATATCAGATGCTTCCGCACTCATTGCCGTTACCCAGGGTCCCAAAGATCTTCCGCCAAGGAAGTAATCTTCCGAACTCTGATTAGCACGTTTCGCGTAAATAAGTCCTATACCGATAACAACTGCCATATACAAGACCATGGCAATCAATATCTGAGTTGTTTGTCCGTCCATTGTCGGCACCTCCTGATTTTAGGTTTACATCAAACCCATTTTTGGACCATTTTATCATAAAACCAAACTCTTTACCATACTATCTTTTTACCGTTAATCGTAAATTTAACTGTTACATTGCCGCCATACAAGGGACCTGCACCGCTAACCTTAACACTTCCCTTATTTTTGCCGGCAGTCACATTGGCTCCATAAGTCAGGAAATAATCGGTATCCCCATCCAATTTGCGCAATCCCAGTGCCAAAATCAGCTTCTCATCCGTTAAATTTCTCGCCTGGGCCACAACCTTAGAATCCTCGTGGAAATACACCGAAACCTCCGGCGTTACCTGACTTCCGGTGTAAGAAGCTTCGTCAACCACTACATGAATGTTTTTACTGCTAAGCTTGGTCTCATAAATGATAAGAGGAATTTCTACCGGAGCTGTCAACTTGTAACAGCTTCCCTCCACGGCTGTAATAATTGCCTTAGGCCGTTCTGCTTCCGTAGCAGTTCCCTTTTTGAAATTCTCCAGATAAAGGGCACACTTCTCCTGCGTATTATTGATATAAGTAATGGCATAATCCGTTCCCTGACTAAGACGATTTTTGCCATCCATCACTGTCACCTGGGGTCTGTACTCTGTATTCGCTGCCTTACCTGCCTGAAACTGCACAAAGGCAGAAGTTTTTGTAATATTGGCATTACTCAAATCTCCCTGAGTAATGGTAAACGGTACTTCAATACTTCCGGTATAATTACCTTTACCCTTAATAATCATGGCAGGTGCCACCGAATCCGTTGCCTTTGCCACAAGTTTATTATTGCGATAACTTACCGTATAATCTTTGTTATAAACAAGTTCCCCTCCTGTGGGATGTGTCAGGCTCACCTGTTTCCAAGGTGTGGCTCCCGCTTTTGTATACTCCACAGCAATTTGCTTCATACCGGCGGATTGAATCATATAATTCAAGTCTGCTGCCAGTATTTTAAAAGTCTTGCTGAATTTTCCCTGATATCCGGATTTGGAAATAGCAGTGAATGTTATCGTGGCAGTACCTTTTTTGATATTATTTTTATAGGAAACGGTATAATGCTTGCCCTGTTCTAAAACTTTCCCATTACAAGTCAATCTCAGCTGATTCTGTACAACAGCATCTCCTGTGTAGGTCTTATTCTCCAACCCCTGAATCTGCACGGTCTTGGCAGAAAAACTCTCACCTACAATTTGGAAAGGCACCGCTTTGGTTCCTACATAATTGTTCACACCCTCAATAATGATTGTGGCCTTGCCTGCACAATCATTATTCTTGTAACGAACCGTAAAATCCTTCTGATAAATCAAACCGGTCTCGCCAAATGAAACCGTAAACACATCATCTGCGCTAACCTCTCTGTTTGTGACATTGCCGCCTTCCACTGCATAATACTTGCCGGAAGCACTGTCGTAATATCCCGGAGCCAACGTCACTCCCTGCTCTGAATAGGACTGTTTTTTCAGGTTTTTACCTATTTTGACAGTAGCATTTTTAATCAGATGATTTTTATCCGCCACATAAATCTCCGTGCAAATACTACCACAGTAATTGCCCTTGCCCATGATGTCCAGAAGAAATGCACCACTATAGCCGGCAGGAATCATACCATCTCCAAACACGGTGCCCTCAGCAACCGAAACTCCCTTGGCATCACATGCCTCCAATACGGATAATCGAATAGTATAATCCACATTTTTCTTCATAGCCTTCGGTCCCTTTACAGAAACGAAAGGATTCATCGCTTTATTAGCATTCACTACCAGTTGAGAATTGGTCTTTACTGTAAATCCTTTAGCAGCATTCGAATCACCCTCACCTATCATCACAGGTAAAATATTAAAATTCATTTGAATCAAAGTACCGGAATAATTACCAGTTCCCACAATCTGAACATAGGGAAGATTCTTATCAAAAGAAACTCCCATGCCATTTCCGGTTTTCTGCTTGCTATTAGCATTTATATTATTAAAATAAGTAACTTTATAGTCTTTATTTACTTTAAGTGCAAGACCCTCATCATACAACTGAACCGTTGGTTTACATGCTTTACCGGTGTAGTAAACATCCTCTATCTCCCTGATACTCAGTGTTTCTTCTGAAACGATCAGTTTACCGCTTACATAAGTAATATTTGAATCATAATTGGCAGAAGCAGTTGCACCGCCCGGCACAATTTCATACTCTCCCGCCTTGGATAAATCAGTGACACTACAGGTAAATGTAGGCTCCGTCACCAACTTCTCGCCGGCAGCAAGTCCACTAATCTTATATGTAAAGGCAGGCAAAGTCTCTCCCACCCGGATTCGCACATCCTTAGCAGTAATCGTCAGCTTGGCCGGCACAATACGAAATTCCACCGACTTGCTTCCCTGATAACAACCCAGACCGGACACCGTAACCGTAGCGGTTCCCACATTTTGATTGTTTACATAAGTAACTGTATAATCCTTATCTTTCGAAAGTTCCGTATCCCCTACCTTTACAGTGACAGCAGGCTCCTGAGCCTTACCATTATAGGCAAATTCCTGCTGCGTCAAAGTTACCACTGCATCTGTATCCAAATGGTAAATTACAGCCTCTCCGGCTACTTTCACCGTTATGGTATCGGAGAGAGAACCTACAGATACCTGAATGGTAGTCGTTCCGCTCTTTAATGCAGTAATACATCCCTTCTCATCTACAGTAGCAACACTTGTATCCGAAGAACTCCATGTGGCACCGCTTTGAATAACCGTATTATAATTCTTAGCGTCTCCGTAATAATCCTCAAAAGACACAACAGAATTTAAAACCGGATTACTTGTCGTTCCTGCCTGTAAATCCAAAGTCTCTGCATCCCCTATCTTTACAGACTTTACCTTGGAAATCGGTACTTCTATACTCTGAACACACTCCCCTTTGGACATATCCTGCTGCTCATCCAAAGTCTCATTAAAAGAAAACTCCTGTGCAATTCCGTACCATCCTCCGCTGGACAATCGAAAACAGCCCATAGCCACGTAATTGTATCTCGTACTAATCATACTCTCATAGTGACCGGTTACAGCAGAAGTATTATTATTCACCCAATCCGCCTTTTCCTCGTAAAACTGCTCTATACCCTGCATGAGACCGGTATTATTCCAAGCCAGATTCTCCGCCCAGGACTGTTCATTATTAGTCGTCACAATACTGAAACACCGCTCGCCGTTTGGTCTTTCATGAGCCATTTTTATAGTAGCTTCTGCCGCACGAAGTCTGGAGATTGCCTCCAGATCAGAGGACCATTTCAAAGGCTTGTAATCTGCCTCTGTCAGCGTTTTTCCGGTATTCGGGTCCTTTACTCCCTCCTTACACGCCTCCAAACGAATGGCATTGATACGTGCCAAAATGGTCTCAGCTGTCTCCACATAATATGCGCCGGAAAAGCCCACCATCACATTTCCCTCCGCCGGAGTCTGAGGTACCAAAGTCTCCCATGCAAAATCCTCCGACAGACTGCCCTTCTGCCCTGTTACAACCTCATCTTCACCATCATTTGTCATTCCATCCGGTTCTGCCACTGCATTTATTAAATCACTTACTTCCGCAGCCTCTGTTGCGTAGGATACCATAGGCATATTCGCAGCAATTACCACCGCACCCATAAAACCACTGAGCCATTTTTTCCAATTTATTCCTCTCATGCCTCTTCCTCCTTGTCACATGGATACTCCTTCAACAGTGTCACATACTTTTCAATTTCTGCTTCGATTTGAATCTTTTGCATGCGTAAGGATGCAATTCGCTCATTTATTCGTTCCGCGGCTATCTCCATACAACTGCAATAAATGCGCTTTTTAAGCTCATCATCCCCCAACTCAAACAATATCTTAGGAAGCTGAACCATGGTCTCTTTCAAAAATGTATTGGCATCCAGAAACTTACCCTTAATACCACTTGCGGGACCCTCTACTTCACGGATATCTGCCTTGACATAGCCCTTAATCAGCCAGTCCTTATTGTAGTCCTGCACACTGTTAATACTTACAAAATCCGTACCCAAAGAATACTTTCTGATAATCTGAGCCTGCTCCTCCTCAATTAAAGGCACCTGATTCAAAAAAACATAAGCATGCCGCTGAATATCATTGAATTTGTCCCTGTAAAAATCATATGTATTGTCCACTTTTGGTCCTCACTTACTCTTTTGTGCATAGTTATCATGATTGTACTAATTTTATCGCTATATTTAGACAGTGTCAATTCATACATTTTCCGGAGAAATCGTTGAATACGATTATGATGTAGAAGACTTTCGAAGAAGAAACTAAAAAGGAATTTACAAAAACCCCTATAACTTAAAGGTAAAAAATGGTATAATAAAGGTGGGAACCCGTACACGCGCATGAGGTACCGCCTATGGAAAAAGATAATTTTTTACTAAATATCTATCTTAAAATCCATAACAAACGCCCCATCACCATGGATGACTTACGCTATTTGGCGCAATATGACCCGGAATGTTTTGAAAAAACCTGTAAGAATGTTGTCTACAACCTTCCGGAGACGAAACCAATCATGGAACCGGCTACCACTGCGCCCTTAAAGAACGGGCCGGCCCCCCAACCAACAGAATCCTTTAACGTTCGGGCAATTTTAGAGAATCTAAAACAACTGGAAACCGACGAATATTTCTTTGTCAACGTGGACGCAGACCGGGTAAAAAATTTACTGGGCAACCTCTATATGGAGCTTTTATTCCCCCACAATGACAAAGATACTTTTATTCACATGCTTGACGAGGGTAAGACCTCTAGCTTTGATATGAAAGCATAACTCCGAAATTAACCAACTTGTTTCAAGCACAAGAAAGGCTCAACTCCTAAATCGGGTTGAGCCTCTTTTATTTAATCCAAAATTTCCTCGATAAAAATAGTTCTCTGTTCTCCCAAATCAACTATCTTCGGCTGAGACAGGGGTTTATAAAAACTGTTATAATGCACGTTCACAATAGGACGGGCACCATGATTTTTGCGGATGTTAGTCACAACACCTATCTCACCGGTCGACAATCTGACAAGAGCCCCCATGGGATAAAGAGCAATACTACCCACAAACAGATTCACCAACTTACTATCAAAGTAAATTCCGCTGGTAGCATAAATAATCTCCAATGCTTCATAGGGCTTCATTCCGTGATAGACAATACTCTCTGTAATATTGGAACAAATAGCCACTATTCTGGCACCTAAGGGAATCTCCTCTCCCTTTAGCTGCTTGGGATAACCGGAACCGTCCACATGCTCCTCATGATACTGAATAATCTCCGCCATCTCTCGGGAGAAATTATTCTGAATAGCAAAATAGTAACCATATGTAGGATGTTCCTTCCACAGAAGTTCCTCCTGAGGAGTTTTCTGCGCTTTTCCAATCAGAAAGACCATTTCCAAACATCCGGAATCATGCAACAGTCCACCCACCATGATATCATACATATCATCCCCATCACAGCCGTACACACCTGCAAGCAAACCTGAAAAAACCGATGTTTCTACCGCCTTCTGAAACAAGTTTCGCTCCTTTACCATACGCATCTGCAGACAATAATTCAAAATCATTTCATCCTTACAGATATAGCCGATATTTTCGTACATCGCCTTAACAATCTTGGGAATGTCATCTCTCTTATTTCCAACCAACTGCGGCGAGGAATACTTCCGGATTGCATCCCGATAGGCTTTCTCCAAAACCATCTGCATCTGATCTATGGGATTAATCTGTAAAGAATAAATATCTGCTACAGATATCAACATAATTTCTCTGTCCGCCAGCTTCTGAATCATAGCCCGATTCAAAACCTGTCCGGCCTTCAACAGCAGATACTGACCATCTTCAGTCATTACATTCTCTGCCAAAACCATACCCACTCTTGCTTCACGTAATGATACCTGATACATAAAGACCTCCTTCACATATATTTTCCGCTTTCTACTTACTTTAAGTGTAAGCTTGAATAAAAATTCTGTCAATAACAAACTTTTTTACAATTATAGTGCACGATTTGATACAATAGCGACCATAATATACATTTTTTTGACTTTCTTAGATTTTTCTTCTATGATATAGTATTTCCATTATCACATTTTACAGAAAAAGGAGACATGATGAAAAAGAAATTATTTTTACTGACTGCAATATCTGCTGTATCCGCTGCAACTCTAATGGGTTGTGGTACAACCAAGGTATCTGTAAACACTGATACTGTATCCGTTACAGATTCTGTTCCGGAAAGTTCTACCGTTACAGAAACCCCTTCGACAGAAAGCTCCGTTCCGGAAAGTTCTACAGTTGTTGAAGGCTCTTCCGCCTCCGAAACTTCTGCTGCAACAGAAACATCTGCTGCTTCGGAAGTCGACACCAACAACTATATCGGCATGACTGTAAATGACTTTGTGGCCGAAGGCAACGAACATTCCGGTTATTCCGGTTTTAATGGTATCTATGAATTTAATTTCAAAAACACAACTACTATGACCGCCTACAAAATTACTTTATCTGATGACGTAACTGACATCATGGAAAAAAAGGAATTCGGCCAGGATTATGAAGACCTGATTGGAGAATGTACGATTGTAGATATCCAGGCTAAAGTAGCAGACAATGCTAAACTTCAGGAATATGTAGGTAAAACGCTTAATGACTTGGAAGCTGACGGAATAGAACATGCCGGACATATCATTATGGATGATCTGGTTGTCTTGATTGCTTATGATGAAATCTTGGAGTTGCGTATAGAATATGGAGAAGATGCCGGCGCAGTAGTAAATGCATTAAACGACCCGGACAGAGAAGAGGTTGCCAACGCCCTCAGAGAATATCCTATCAAATCCATTTACTATATGTTATACTAATTAAAAATGTTGTTATGAAAGGAATTTTGTATGAACCCTAAGAAAGTACTCAGTATTATCCTAATCTTCTTTGGCATAGCTTCTTTTTTAGGAGCTGCTGTTTTGGGCATTTCCTTTTACTTTGCCGGCGATGCAATAGGCAATGAAGCCGACAAAGCCGCTCAAGAATGGGAGGAATTTCAAGATACTGCCATTGCAACCAGAGGTACTATTGTTGACACTGATAATGGAACAAAAATTGAATACACCACGGAGGATGACGAAATCTATAGCGTCCGACTGAATGTGACCAGCAGTCTTTATCCGGAAGGTGAAAATGTAACTGTCTACTACGACAAATTTAACCCCGGCAATGCTATGGTTCCCGAAATTACCGAGAGCACCATGGGGATTCTGAACAAGACATTTTCAGGAATAGGAATTATCTTTGGCGGCATAATGGGATTTTTCGGAATTGTGATGCTTATCGCCGGAATTGTTGTCGGCAGGAAAAGTAAGGAATAACTGATTTCTACATAAAAAAGTAGTTCCGCCCATTAAATGGACGGAACTACTTTTTTATGCAAGCCGATTTATTGCCTCTTCAGCCCTGGCTACGCGTTCATTTATTTCATCTCGCGTGGTATCTCTGTATCTGTCCATATCCCCTTCAACAAACATCAGACAATGCTTATTCTCCGGATGATTAAGAAACTCAAAATACATTTCCCGTGTATCGTATAAATCCTGCATATGAATCAATGCTTTTTCTTTGTTCCCTCGTTTTACATGCTCTACAACCAATCCGGATAACAAGGAAGTTTTCTGGTAAATCTGTCTGTGGGGCAGGTAATCACCTCCGGACAAAAAAGCATCAATCACCCTTAACATATACTCATTCAATGCTACACACTTATCCGCTGCATCACTTTCTCC
>SVFL01000118.1 GCA_015056885.1 Lachnospiraceae bacterium | reverse complement strand
TATAAATCACCATACCGTCCCTCGGTTCTTCTGAGCAGGAAGCCATCACTCTTCCTCTTTCATCCTCAACCACACACATACGGCATGCACCATAGGTCGAAAGCTCTGAATGATAACAGAATGTAGGTAAATCAATTCCTGCCTTACGGATAACAGTCAAAAGATTCTTCTCGTCATCAAATGGTACTTTTCTATTATTAACTGTAATATACTTCATCTTTATGTCCCCTAACTTTCTGCATGAATTGCGCCAAACGGGCATGCACTTTCACAAGCGCCACACTTAATACAAATATCTGCATCAATGGTAAACGGCTCTCTGATCTGGCCTGAAATCGCACTAACCGGACAATTTCTTGCACACTTTGAACAACCCTTACATTTTTCAGGGTCAATCACAAACTTACGGAGAGCTGTACAGGTACCGGACTTACACTTCTTATCCACCACATGCTCCAGATACTCTTCACGGAACATTTTCAAGGTACTCATGACAGGAAGTGCTGCACTCTTGCCCAAACCGCACAATGCAGTATCAGTAATGGTGGTAGCCAATTCTTCCAGCATATCCAAATCTTCTACTTTACCGTTTCCTGCAACAATACGTTCCAGAATCTCCAGCATACGCTTGGTACCTTCACGACATGGTACACACTTACCACAGCTTTCATTCTGGGTAAAGTTCATAAAGAAACGAGCCACTTCAACCATACAGGTCTTGTCATCCATAACTACCAGACCGCCGGAACCAATCATGGCACCCAACTTCTTTAAGGAGTCAAAATCCAGGCTCACATCCAACTGAGGAGTCATCAGACATCCGCCGGAAGGTCCGCCAATCTGAACCGCCTTAAACTCGCCGTCACCCTTGATACCGCCGCCGATATCAAAAATAACCTCACGCAAAGTAGTACCCATAGGCACTTCAATCAAACCGGTATTCTTTACACTACCGGTAATGGCAAATGCCTTGGTACCGGGGCTGCTTTCTACACCGATGCCCTTATACCACTGTGCGCCGTTCAAAATAATCATAGGAACATTCGCATAAGTCTCCACATTATTTAATACCGTAGGCTTTTCAAACAAACCTTTTTCAACGGTACGAGGAGGTTTTACACGGGGCATACCTCTATTACCTTCAATAGAGGCAGTTAACGCACTACCTTCTCCACAAACGAAGGCACCTGCGCCTCTGTTAATATGTAAATGGAAGCTGAAGTCCGTTCCTAAGATATTATCACCTAATAAACCGGCTTCTTCCGCATCCCGAATCGCTTTTTTCAGACGACTGATAGCCAAAGGATACTCGGCACGCACATAAATATAGCCTTCCTGTGCACCTACCGCATATGCGGCAATCATCATACCTTCAATCATCTTATGAGGGTCACCTTCCATGATACTTCTGTCCATGAATGCACCCGGGTCACCCTCATCACCGTTACATACTACATACCGAATTTTCTCTTCCTGTCTGGCCACCTGTTTCCACTTATAACCGGTCTGGAAGCCTCCGCCTCCACGGCCACGAAGATTGGATTCCATAACCACATCAACCACCTCTGCAGGAGTCATCTCAAACAATGCCTTTGCAAATGCCTGATAACCGTCATTTGCCAAAGACTCACCAATATGCTCTGCATCGATACGTCCACAGTTTTCCAATACAAGACGGGTCTGCTTTTTGTAGAACGGAATATCCTCCTGCTTGGGATATTCCACACCATTCTGCTTGTAAATCAAACGGTCTACAATCTCACCGTTCTTAATGGTCTTCTCAAAAATCTCTTCGCAGTCTTCCAATTTCACCTTGGTATATAAAACACCCAAAGGCTCAATTCTCATCAAAGGTCCCATTTCGCAAAAACCATGACAACCACTCTTCTTTACTTCCATGGGGCCATCGCCGTGAGCAATTTCCGGTCCGAAATGCACTTCCACATCCGGGTTTTCACCAATCAACTCCTTGATTTTCTCGTAAATCTCTCCGGAACCACTGGCAAGACAGCCGGTACCTGCACAAATCAAAACTCTGCATTTACTGTTATCTATACGCTCCTTATTTACATCGCGGAGCTGGTTTAACATCTCTTTATTTTCTATTCTTTCCATATGTTCCTCCACTCTCCCGACTATATTTCCATTTTACCTTCGCGTAAATCACGAATCAGTTCTGAAGCTGCATCCGGAGTCATGGACGGAAATACTTTATCATTTACTGTAAGTACAGGCGCCAATCCGCAAGCTCCCAGGCAGGATACGGTTTCCAATGTAAACAGCATATCATCCGTAGTTACTTTATCCTTTGATAAGCCCAAATCAGAATAAAGTCTCTCCAAAATCGGAATAGACTTTCTTACGTGACAGGCGGTACCATCACACACCTTAATCACATATTTCCCCTTGGGTTCAAATGAGAAATTCTCATAAAAAGTAGCAACGCTGTAGGCTTTACTCTCCGTAATGCCAATCTGCTTTGCCACATACACCAAAAGCTCCGCCGGCAAATAGCGGTACTCACTCTGAATATCCTGAATAATCGGAATCAGAGACGCCGGCTTTGCACCATATTCTGCTATGATTTCATCTGTTTTTTCATAATAGCTTTTATCCAGCATGGTAATCTCCTTTATTGTTTTTCTAAATTACGGCATCTTAAATTATATGTCAGATTTATCCATTCGTCAATGTGACAAGCCCCTTTTTACGAAGCAATATACTATTAAATATCAAACAAACTCAGTTGCTCATATCCCTTATCCTGGGGAAACTCATTCATGTATGCAAATACTTCCTCCGGCGTACACATTATGTTATGTTCTTTGCAAGTATCCTGCAAGTACCGATACAGTGCCCTTCCGTTTGGGCTCCCCAGTTCATAGGCATATCCATAGGTTCTTTGATAACGCTCCTTTAGTCCGGGAAAGTGCTCATCCAGCTTCCGGTAGAAATATTCCCTGTTGCCGTTTCGTAGCGTCATTCCGATTCCAAAGCATATGATTCCTTTTACTTTCGCTTGGATGCAATAGTCCAGAAGCCCCTCCAGGTTTTCCTTGTTATCGTTGATAAAAGGCAAAATCGGGTCCATCCAAACCACCGTAGGAATCCCCTCTTCCTTCATGGCCATTAACATTTCAAATCGTTTTTTCGTAGTACAAACATTGGGTTCTAATATTTTGCACAACTCCTCATCATATGTGGTAAATGTGGTCTGCACCACTGCTTTTGCCTTTTGATTGATCTTACGAAGCAAAGATAAATCTCTTAAAATACGGTCCGATTTGGTCTGAACCGCCACGCCAAAGCCATATCGTTCGATTACTTCGAGGCACTGCTTCATCAGCTCCAGCTTTTCCTCACAGTGCATATAGGGGTCCGACATACTGCCGGTCCCTATCATACATTTCTTCCGTTTGGATTGCAAAGCCTTCTCCAACAGGACCACACAGTTCTGCTTCACCTCAATATCCTCGAAATCATGATTCATCTGATAACAATCACTCCTGCTGTCACAGTAAATACAGCCATGAGTACAACCGCGATATATATTCATACCATTCTTTGCAGATAAAATCCCTTTCGCGTCTACAAAATGCATACCGGACTTCCTTTCGTAAATTACTATAGCCACTAAAAAGATTATAATCCTTTCAGTGGCTATGTGCAAATGTTAAATCTTATACACTTTCCTTACGAATATCTTCCAGTATATTCTCACTCTTCTCATTATTATGGGTAATGATGGTTACCAATCCCAAAGCCACTGCGGCAATGCCGATAGCCAGCAAATATGCCCCTAAAGGATTTCCTAAATCCACCTGGACTGCGCCGGTTGATTGAAATAAGTTCCGCCTCTTCTGAGGATAGCTTTCATTTTCGCCAGAAGCCCCCTGCCTTGCGTCTCGCTACTTACAAGTCCGTGTACAACCGCCAGATACTTCGTATCCGTCGGTTGTACGGCTTTCGCCGTATGTTGGTACATAATACGTCCAAGCCACTTCGAAAAAGCTTCGCTTTTCCTCAGTGTTTGGCTTTCGCCAAATAGAAATCAAAAATAGCAGCACAGTCTGTGAGCCAGCTCACACTGTCTGCTATTTCCGCTTTCTGCTTGGACTCAATGCTCCAACATATTTTCAATAAAAATCTGAATGTGTCAAGTAAGGGACAAAATAGATTTCGCAGCCTTGTTACTATTTCAGTAATCCTCCATGAAAATAACACTCATATGTGCACCATATGCGCTGCGTGCTTCT
>SVFL01000033.1 GCA_015056885.1 Lachnospiraceae bacterium | reverse complement strand
ATATTTTACACCAACTGCCGGATTCTTTCGAGAGTTCGGCAGTTATTTTTTGCACAGCAAAGGAGCTGCGCACTAATCACTTAGTGCGACAGCTCCTTTTTTATGATTCCGTAATGGGAGTATAGTTAATGCTGACTTTGATATCCTGTCCATAGTTACCGAAGGAACTGCCGAATATGGTAAGTCCTCCAACGTGCTTGGCATCATCGTTTACAGCCATACGGAATTTGATTTTGCTATTATAATCCAGATTGAAATCGTAGATATTGATGTTTGAAATCTGTAATCCATCGATAAAAGTGCCGTTTTTATTGATTACGAGTAATTTCAGTAATCCGTATTGGTTCCAGTTAGGGAACCACCAGTCCGGTGTAAAAATACCCTTCACGTCGCCGAAATCACCGGGGGATGTCCACATTCCAATGCAAACATCATTTAAGTAAAAACTGATATCCGAGGGCCAGACACTGTTGATGCCGGGAGCCTCCGAACTTAATTCCACCGAAATCATAATTTGAGTAATTTTCTGTGAAAAAGGAATGAAATTGGGTATTTCATATTCGATATATCCTTTGGTAAACCAAAGGATTTCGGCATTATACCGGTCCGGATGGGCAAAGTATCTCGTGTCATCTACCTCTCCAATAAGTGCTGTGGAGGAAGCCAGTCCACAGGTAGGGTATACTTTATAGTCGGAGTAGTGTCCAACTTTTAAGTCTACATTATATACATTTTGGAAGGCATCGGATACATCCAAATCAATTAGGATTTTATCCAGACGCAGAGAGCAGAGCTTTTGGTTGCCGTGTCCGGTTGACTCATTGGAAGTAGTGATAACACCACAGGATTCCAGTTTCTTGATATGATTGGTCAGGGCGCCGTTTGTAATATTGAGACAGGAAGCAAGCTCATTCATATTCATTTGCTTGTTTTCTAATAAAAGTTTGATGATTTCTATACGGACTTCGGAACCAAGCGTTTTGAAAAGCTCCAGACCGGCATCCAGTGATGTAATGTGTTGCATGGTACTACCTCCTAAAATGCCCAATAATTTACGTGTTCATTATTATAAGTATATATTTAAATTTCAGTTTGGTCAAATAAAAACTATTAAAAAATATAAAAAGCTAAAATATTTTGAAAAATATGCGCGATTATAGAAATGAGTGAAATACTTTAAATAAATCTAAAAAAGATATTGACGATACGGCCAAGAAATTATATAATATGTATAACAAAAGGTGGTAGAGGAAAAAGAAAATAGTAAATTTAACTATGCATCAGCGCGCGATGGATTTTTCTCAAAACCTTTTAGGGACATAATGTTTTGGGTTAACTAATCATAAGGAGGGTTATGAAATGAGGAGAAAGCTTTTGGCAGCCACTCTTAGTCTGGCAGTGGTGCTCACAATGTTTACCGGTTGTAATGTACAGATGGAGGATGAGTCCGCCGGAGGAAGTGCAACAGCATCTTCTGAGAGTAAAACGGAGATGGTTGGTACCGGTGATAAAGAAATTGATGTTTTAATTTACGCGCAGGAACATGAGAAGGTTGTTTATCAGGATTTGATTGCTAAGTTTACAGAAGAACATAGCGGAGAAATTTCCAAGGTGAATTTCGAGGTTACTACACAGGAAGAATATGGAGCAAAAATGACAGCTGCAATGATTGCAGATGATTTGCCCGATATTTTCTATGTTGGTCCTGAGGCAGTCAGAAGTTATGTGGATAATGGTTATGTTTTGGCTTTGGACAATTATGTAGGCGAAGAGGTTGATAATCTGTGGCCTGCAATTAAGAGTGCATATATGTATGACGGCAGTCAGATTGGTGCAGGTTCTCTGTACTGTCTGCCCAAGGATTTGTCTTGTTTTGCATTCGCATACAATAAGGATATCTTTGATGAATCCGGTCTGGCTTATCCGGACCCTCAGGATCCTTATACATTTGATGAGTTCCTCGATGTTTGTAAGCAGCTTACCAAGGATACCGACGGTGACGGTGAAGTGGATCAGTGGGGTGTTGCAAATGCGGATGCATTTGGTATGACTCCTTACCTCTATGGTAACGGTGGACATTTTCTTAACGAGGATTATACCAAAGTTGTTGTAAACGAGAACGAAGCTTTCAAAGAGGCTTTCAAGTACTATTGTGACCTTACTGCTGTTGAGGGTGTAACTCCCAGTGTTGAGCAGGATACTGCGCTTGGCGGATATCAGAGATGGCTGGATGGTCAGGTTGCTTTCTATGCATGCGGTACATGGGATGTAGCGGCATTCATGGATAAGAACACCTTCCCCTATGAGTGGGATCTTTGCGGATGGCCTGTAGGTCCTTCCGGTGATGGCAAATCTACTGCATGGCTTGGAACAGTAGGTTTTGCAGTTTCTTCCAAGACTGAGCATCCTGAGCTTTGTGCGCAGCTGATTGCTTCTCTTTCTACTGACCTTGAGGGACAGAAGGCACTTTGTGGTGAGACTACCGGCAAATCCTTGCAGCTTCCTAATGTAATGGATTATGCCAAGACAACTTTCAAAGAGAAGGTTGCAGATGGTACCATTCCTTATGCAAACAATGTAGATGTTATTTTTGGATACATTGAAGGTTCTGATACATATAACGGTATTTTCACTGAGACTACTTATACCTATAATGCTGAATGGTGGGATATTTTCCTTGAGGGAATTCCTAATGTAAAGACCGGTAAGATTTCTGCAGAGGACTATCTTGCAGAGGTTCAGCCCAAGATGCAGGAAGCATTAGACAATGCGATTGAGCTGCAGAATTCAGCTACTAAGTAAGAATAATGGTGTTTCAAGGAGAGTTCCGTCAGGAACTCTCCAAATAATATAGGAAAAGAGTTGAAGGTATGGGACAGAGTAAAAAAGTAAGAAAGGTCAAAATGTCCAAGATGGCCAAGCGGGAAGAACGCTGGGCATGGCTGTTTATTGCAGCGCCATTTATTGGTTTCTTGTGTTTTATGGCGTATCCCATTGTGTTTGCTGTAATCGCCAGTATGAGTAAATGGACCGGTTTAAACTCACTTGTTGACAATATGTGTGGTTTGGGGAACTATATTGCAATTTTTCAGGATGAGAAATTCTGGAAGTCATTAGGTACCACAATTATTTATCTGATTGGAATTCCTATTGGTATGCTCTTGGGGTTGCTGATAGCAATGGGAATGAATCGTAAAATTCCGGGAAAGCGAATGCTCACTACCATGTATTATGTTCCGGTTGTATCTTCGCTGGTGGCAGTATCTATTCTGTGGGCGTGGGTTTTTAACTATGATTATGGTTTGCTAAATACTATTATTAAATTCCTGACGGGACAGCATGGTCCGAACTGGTTGGGAGATGAAGCGTGGGTAAAAGTAGCCATGATAATCTTTATGACATGGAAAGGCCTTGGTACATCGGTGATTTTGTATGTAGCAGGTCTGCAGAATATACCGAAGGATTATTATGAAGCAGCTCGAATTGATGGAGCTAATGCATGGCAGAGTTTTAAAAATATTACCATGCCATTAGTGTCTCCGGTAACGTTTTATATTATGATTACCAGCCTGATTGGCGGACTTCAGGTATTTGTTGAGGTTCAGGTAATGACTACAAACGGTGGTACCAATTACAGCGCTGCAACCGTTGTGTATTATTTGTATGACAAGGCTTTTTCAAACGGCCAGCTCGGATATGGATGTGCTATAGCGGTGCTTCTTGCAATTATCGTATTTATCATTACAGCAATTAATTTTGCGCTGCAGGATAAATGGGTTAAGACGATGGATTAAGGGGGGAACGTAAATGGCAAACAATAAAGAATTAGAAAATTCAAGCGTAGTATCTACCAATCAAAAGATTGTGAATGTAATTGCTTTTATTCTTCTTTGCATTGGTGCGATTGCGATGGTATTCCCTCTGATTTATATGATTGCAACCTCTTTTATGACCAAGAATCAGATTTTATCGGGTCAGTTGACGCTTATACCGGACCCGGTGCTTTTGGGTAAGTATGCAGAGGTTCTCGGTAAGGGTGACTTTATCAGAGGTATTGTCAATTCCATTAAGGTTGAGATTCCATTGCTCTTAATTGGTGGTTTTACATCTTCTTTGGCGGCATTTGGATTTGCCAAGATGAAGTTTCGCGGTAAGAATGCATTTTTTGTAGCACTTCTTGCGACAATCATGATTCCTTTTGCGGTAGTAATGATTCCCCAGTATGTGTTGTTTACAAAGCTTCACTGGACAGATTCCCTGTTGCCGCTGATTGTTCCCGGTTGTTTTGGTAATGTAAGTATGATTTTCTTCTTACGACAGAATCTCTACAGCATACCGAATGATTTGATGGATGCAGCAAAGATTGACGGATGCAGTTATTTTGGAATATATGCCAAGATATTTCTGCCCCTGATGAAAGGTGCTTTGGGCACACAGTTGATGCTGTGGTTCATGGGTATTTGGAATGATTATCTTGCACCTACAATCTTTTTGAGAAGCGAACAGAATTGGACATTGCAGGTGGTAATCCGTTCGTTCAATTCATATTATGCAATACAGAGTGATTATGCATTGATTATGGCCGCTTCCGTAATAGCAATGATACCTACATTGGTTTTATTCTTCCTGTTCCAGAGAGTGATTGTGGAATCCATAGCTATCAGCGGTATCAAATAAAATTGTAAAAAAATGCGGGGTATGGTTGAGTTCCATATCCCCTTTTTGTATGATAGACATAGAATATGTTTTGGAGGTGCGATTATGCCGATGGATAATCCAGTAATAAAATTTTTAAATAAAATGACAGATTTGATTGTATTGAATTTGTTGTTTGTTATTTGTTCGTTGCCGGTGATTACCATTGGTGCATCACTGACTGCCATGTATGCAGTCAGCCTTCGTTCTGTCCGATATGGGGACGGATATGTAGTGAAGACGTTTTTTAAACATTTTAAGCAGAATTTTGTACAGGCGACACTGGCATGGATGGGAGTGCTGGGACTGATTGCGTTGTTTGTAATAGATTATTTATTTTGGTCTCGCATGGAGATGGGAATATTATCGGATGTCATGTTGATGATATGTTATGCGATGGCTTTTCTGGTATGGATAGTTGTGTTGTGGCTCTTTCCAGTCATTGCTAAGATGCAGGATAAGTTGTGGAGACAGATAAAAAATGCTGCTGCCATGGCGCTTGGACATTTTTTTCCATATACTGCTATATGTGCAGGAATGACAGGTGTGGTTGCTTATTTGGTATACACCAATTTAGGGGCAGTATTAATTATGCTGTTTGTGGGATGCGCGACTCTGTCATATATGTTATCCTTTTTCTTTTATAAAGTATTTGCCCAATATATACAGGAGGATTCCTTTGGGGATGACGATTTGTTGTATGGGCAGAAGGAAAAGTTTGATGAGGATTGATGGAATAAATAGGTATTTTAGTGAATGATTTTGTTGTGTTGATGAATCTTTTGGTATAAAATAGTAATATAAAATTTAACGAAACATAAATTGAAGAGGAATGCTGCATGGGTGAGCTGAATCGTGACTATTTGACCGGATTGTATAATCGTCAGGAGTTGAATGATTATTATAATAGTATATCTGTAGACAGTAAATTTCATATTATGTTTATGGATGTGGATAATTTTAAAGCGGTGAATGATATATACGGACATCATAAAGGTGATGATGTTCTTAAATGTATTGCAAATATATTAAAAAGTTCAGCTCCCATGGCGCACATTATTCGGTTGGGTGGGGATGAATTTTGTCTCCTTTTTGTGGGGGAGTATCTGCGACAGGATTTGTGTGAAATTGCAGAGAAGATTATTACACGGGTGACACAGAAAGAAGGATTTTCTAAGATTTCAACCTACATATCTTCCAGTATAGGAATATTGTATGATGAAACAAAGGCAAGTACACTGGACGATATATTGCAGAAGAGTGATGTGGCAATGTATTACGCCAAAAGTCACGGTAAAGGAAAATTTATTGTTTTTAACGATATAGAAAAGAAGATCCGTGTTGATATGGAGATGGAACAGCGTCAACAATATGCGCTTGATAACAATGAATTTGAAGTTCGATATTATCCGGTATTGAATACGCAGACATCAAAATTAAAATATTCCCGTGCCCGTCTTTATTGGAATATGCCGGATGGAACTGTTTGGGCGCAGGAGGATTTTCTGCCACTTTTTAGAAAAAATGGTTTTGTCAGTCATCTGGTAGCATGGGTAGTACCGCAGGTGTTGAAGCATTTAGCATTATATCATGAAAGTACAGGTTGCAAAGGAAAAGTAGGAGTTCGTATTTCAAGATTATTGTTGCTTGATGAAGAATTTCCGGACAGATTAGAAGCACTTGTAAACGAATATGCAGTAAGTCCGGAAGAAATTGACCTGGAGATTGACGAAAGCTCTTTTGCACACATAGAGTTAAGAGTAATTCAAGCTTTAGAGAAATTAAAAGAAAAAGGGTTTTCTATATCCATAGTCGGAGTGGGGTCTGACTTTAAGAGTATTACTTTTTGGGATAAATTCCATTTTGATTCAATAACTTTTGATGCACAATATTTGCGTAATGCGCTTGATAATCCGCGGGGGAGAATGGTTATCAAAGTATTATTGGCTCTTGGCCGTGAGTTGAAAATGAGTGTAATTGCAGATGGTATAGAAACCAAGGAAGATGCAATGTTTCTGGGACGGTGTGGGTGTAATGCAATAAGTGGCCCTTTTTGTTCAGATCCTTTGCCATTGAAGCAGTACCACGATTATGTCAAAGACAAGATCATATATGGCGAAGATAAAACAGAGTTTATGTTTCAAAATAATCTTTGTTCCGCAGATGGTAGCTTTGAAGGAAAAATACTTGGCAGTAATGTAGAATATGTTAAGGGAATAAGCAACCGCTGGGGAGGGCTGCGTTTTCATGGTGGGGATATTAATGAAAATGTAGTGGAGCTGCCTGCTGAGATTCTGGGGGAAGATTCTTATACAATATGTATGTGGATGAAGCCGAAGGAAGAGATTAGTTGGACCAGTGTGTTTTATGCCAGATACAGGGGGAGTTTCTGTGCGTTTTCACCGTTTGTAGTTGGAGGAAACAGTGTTTTTCGTGTCAGTGAGGATGCGGAGTTTAGTGGTTTTCATGATGCATTAACAAGATATATACCTAAGGATAAATGGTGTTTTGTGAGCTTGACTTACGACGAAATAGCAGGAATCATTCGTACATACATTAATGGCAGAAAGGCTTGTTATGCGGAAGGGATTCCGGTGTTGGCTGCCTGTCGTCAGATTTTGGTGGGGGGAGACCCTTTTCAGCCAACCTATCAGGGAGATGTATCAGGACTGATATTTTATGGACATGTAAAATCCGAAGAAGAGATTGCAGAGATTTATAATGGCTTTTGTGAGGAGAAGGGTTTTTGCGGAAAAAAAGAAGATTTTTGGATGGAATAGAAGATTATTAAGTGGAATACAAGATGGGAAGCAATAAGGAATGGGTGAAGTAAATGCGTAATAAAAATATTGCAGTGTTGATGACGGCTTTGGATTCGCCGGAACAGGCAGACATTTTGAGGGGACTTGAGGAATATGGCAAGAGCCATGGATGTAATGTGGCGGTGTTCTTGTGGTTTACGGGTGCTTTTGAGAAGGATAAACATAATCAGGGCGAGTTGAATATTGCCAGACTGCCGGATTTGAATTTGTTTGATGGTGTAATAGTGCTTGCCAACGCTTTACATATGGAGAACAACCGCAGACAGCTGGAGGATTTGTTGCAACCGGTAAATTGTCCGGTGGTGACCATCGGCTGTAAAATCTATAACAGCATCTCTGTGGGAACAGACAATTATATGGGAATGAAACGTCTCGTGGAGCATTTCGTAGTGGATCACAAGATGAGTCGTATTCATTTTGTTAAGGGAATTGAAGGTAACAAGGATGCGGAGGCAAGATTTCAGGCATATCTGGATGTATTGGAGGAGCATGGTTTGCCTATTGTTCCGGAGCGCATCAGTCAGGGGGATTTCTATGTGACAGGCGGTGAACTTGCGGCCAGGGAGATTTTGAGTTCTGACCTGCCGTTTCCGGAGGCTATCGTCTGTGCCAATGATACCATGGCGATTACAATCTGCGATATATTGATGAAAAAAGGGTATCGTGTACCGGAGGACGTAGCGATTTCCGGATATGATTGCAGCCTTGAGGGACAGAGTCATTTTCCTAAAATTACAACGGTACGTAGCCGATTCAAGGATTTGGGTAGTGAAGCTTGTAGAGTGCTGCTTGATATTTTGGCAGGCAAAGAAGTTGAGAAGGAGATTCTGTTGCCGGACGAGGTGGTTCTTGATGAGAGCTGTGGCTGCAATAATGAAAATATTGCGGAAGATGTTGACAAGGCTAATGGTGCAGGTGGGGCAGATTTCTTTCATCGTCAGCTTGTACATTATATGATAATGCTGGAAAAAAATATTAATGAGATTAAGAATTTTGAGGATTGGCTGGAAGCATTCAAATATTTTATCAGCAAGATGAATCCTACAGAGTTTTATTTCTGTGCCAATACAAATTTTGTGGATGATGTATTTCGCGTAGGAACTATGGTTCAAGAGGAAATGACGGCAGAGGAGCAGTTGGCATATACGTCTAAAACCGATGTTATTCTTGCGTATAAACAGGGAATGTTCCGGGAAAAACCGTCTTTTGAGACAAGATGTGCATTTGATGAGATGTTTATGGATACTGAGAAAACCAAACTATATATATTCTCTCCTATGCATTATCTGGAGCGAAATTTTGGTTATTTTGTGTTTGTAGACAGTAAATTCCCCATTGCAAACATTTTGTATGTAAAGTGGCTTATTAACATGGGTAATGCTCTGGAAAATATTCGAAGACAGACATTGCTTAAGAATGCTATGAAGCGTTTGGATGAAATGTATGTGAGGGATTCATTGACTGATGCGTATAATCGTTTCGGTATGGAGCGCTGTTTTGCGGAACTGAAGCGGAAGGGAGTCATGTCGTCCCTTACCATGCAGTTGTCCTTTATGGATATTGATAAACTCAAACAAATTAATGATGAATATGGGCATGAAGAAGGAGACCGCATTATCAGTGCTGCTGCGGGAATACTACAGAAATGCGCGGGAAAGTTTTGCGTTGTTCGTTATGGTGGAGATGAGTTTATTGTACTTGGAGCAGTTCAAAATGAACAGGAGGTTAAAGATTACTGGGAACGTGTGGAGGAGGAGATTGTCTGTTATAATGAGACAACCAAGAAACAGGCAAAAATATGCATAAGTTATGGATATGAACTTTTCCCCATTGGAAATAAGACATATTTGGAAGATTGCATCAATATTGTAGATAAGAAGATGTATGATAACAAAAAGGGAAAGCGCAGATAGCGATTCTTATTGCTTATTTGTTCAGTAAGTGTTAAGATAGTGGATAGTTTATTGATAAAATCAGGAGGATTATAACGAGTGAAGGAAGAAAAGAAGTTTTCTGTGGTACAGTTTGTGATTAAGGTGCTGCAGGGTGCTCTGATTGGTTTGGGAGCAGTATTGCCCGGTATTTCCGGAGGGGTGCTTTGTGTTGTTTTTGGTATTTATAAGACGATTATGGAGTTTTTGGCAGATCCTTTCCGTAAGTTTAAGACCCATGTGCCGAAGCTGATTCCTATTGGTATTGGTGGTGTAATTGGATTTTTGGGGATTGCAAATGTGCTCTCTATTTTGCTTGAGGCGTATCCGGGGCCTTCCGTGTGTCTCTTTATTGGTTTGATTGGCGGAATGTTGCCTTCTCTTTTCAAAGAGGCCGGAGAGCAGGGCAGAAGCAGCAAGTCCTATGTGTCCATGGTAATTGCTATGATTCTGGTGTTTGCTTTATTGATTAGCTTGAAGATTTTCTCTGTACAGATTACCCCTAATTTTGCATGGTATCTGTTCTGTGGATTCTGTTTGGCGCTTAGTGTGATTGCTCCCGGAATGAGTTTTTCCACATTGCTGATGCCTCTTGGCTTGTATGAGCCTTTTGTAGGTGGAATCGGCAATCTGGACTTTGGTGTGTTGATTCCCGGAGGTATCGGTGCACTGGCAACTGTAATTTTGTTTGCTAAGGCAGTGGATACTCTTTTTAAAAAGCACTATTCTGTAGCATTCCATGCCATTGTAGGTGTGGTTATTGCAGCAACTATTATGATTATTCCGGTTGACAGCTTTATGATTTCTGCAATGAGTGCAGTTGTCAATGTGGTTTGCTTTGTGGTAGGTGTTGTAGCAGCACTTGCTCTTGATAAATTTAACAGCAAGTATGCAGTTTAATACTTGACATTTTGAGTCAAAAGCATATAATATGTTCTAAGAAGTCTTTGACAATTGCATATTTTAAACCGTTGATGTGGAGATAAAGATAAACGGGCACTTACAGAGAGCGCGGGAGGCTGAGAACCGGCAGAATGCTATTTATCAAATGGACCACGGAGGGCATGGTCAAAAGAGTCAGTAGACTCCCAGTATTCCATGACGTGAGAGCATACGTCAGTTGCTAAGAATATGTTTGTATTCTGTGAGTGTGTGGATTCCACAAATCAAGGTGGCACCGCGGTAAATGATATACCGTCCTTGACAATAGACAGTACTATTGTCAAGGACTTTCTTTATGTCCGGAGAAACCGGAAGAATTATAAAATCGGAGGAAAGAAAAATGGCAAAAGGAAGATATGGTGTTCATGGCGGACAGTACATCCCTGAGTCTCTCATGGATGAAGTGTTGAAGCTGGAAAAGGCTTATGAATTCTACAAAAATGACCCTGAGTTTAATCAGGAGTTGAATACCTTGCTTGCGGAGTATGCAGGCAGACCCTCTCTGCTCTACTATGCAGAGAAGATGACCAAGGACTTGGGTGGTGCAAAGATTTACTTCAAGCGTGAGGATTTGAACCATACCGGTTCCCACAAGATTAACAATGTTCTGGGTCAGGCACTTCTTGCAAAGAAGATGGGTAAGACCAGAATTATCGCAGAGACCGGTGCAGGTCAGCATGGTGTAGCAACAGCTACTGCGGCAGCACTTCTCGGTCTTGAGTGTGAGATTTTCATGGGCGAGGAGGATACCATTCGTCAGGCATTGAATGTATATCGTATGGAGCTTCTTGGGGCGAAGGTAAATCCGGTTATGACCGGTACCAGAACCTTGAAGGATGCCGTAAACGAGTGTATGCGTGAGTGGACTACCAGAATGGATGATACCTTGTATGTATTGGGCTCCGTAATGGGTCCTCATCCATTCCCTATGATTGTAAGAGATTTTCAGAGCGTTATCAGCCGTGAGGCCAGAGTCCAGATTCTGGAGAAGGAAGGTAAGCTTCCTGATGTGGTTATGGCTTGTGTGGGCGGCGGAAGTAATGCAATGGGTATGTTCTATGAGTTTATTAAGGATGAGTCCGTGAAGCTTATCGGCTGTGAGGCCGCAGGACTTGGTGCAGATACCGACAAGACCGCAGCAACGGTTACCACCGGAAGTCTTGGTGTGTTCCATGGCATGAAGTCCTATTTCTGCCAGGATGAGTATGGTCAGATTGCTCCTGTGTATTCGATTTCTGCAGGTTTGGATTATCCCGGTGTGGGACCTGAACATGCGTACCTTCATGATATCGGCAGAGCACAGTATGTGCCTGTAACCGATGATGAGGCAGTGGAGGCATTTGAGTACATTGCGAGAACTGAGGGTATCATCGCAGCAATCGAGAGTTCTCATGCAGTAGCACAGGTTATGAAGCTTGCTCCTACCATGGATAAGGATCAGATTATTATTTGTTGTCTGTCCGGTCGTGGAGACAAGGACGTTGCCGCAATTGCGAGATATAGAGGAGTGGATTTACATGAGTAAGATTACAGAGGCATTTCAGAATAAAAAAGCATTTGTGGGCTTCCTTACAGCAGGAGACCCTTCCTTAGATAAAACAGCAGAGTTCATCCTCACCATGCAGGAAGCCGGTGCTGCAGTGATTGAGATTGGTGTTCCTTTCTCAGATCCCATTGCAGAGACTCCCGTGGTTCAGGAGGCAAATGTGCGTGCACTGTCCGTTGAGGGTGGTTGTACTACCGATATGATTTTCAATATGTTAGCCGGTATTAAGGATCAGGTAAAGGTTCCTCTGGTGCTGATGACCTATTTGAATCCTGTGTTCAAGTATGGCTACGAGGCATTTATGGCAAAGTGTCAGGAGACCGGTGTCAGTGGTATTATCATTCCCGATATGCCTTACGACGAGAGAGGAGAGATTCTTCCTTTTGCAGAAAAATATGGTGTGGATATTATCTCCTTGGTGGCACCTGCCAGCAAGAGCCGTATCCAGATGATTGCAAAGGAAGCGAAGGGATATATTTATGTGCTTCCTTCCCTGAATGCTGCGGACGGACGCAGCGATGTTGTAACCGATATTTCCGGTATTGTGGCTGAGATTCGTCAGGTGACGGATACTCCTGTAGTTCTGGAGATTGGTGTAAACTATCCTGAGGCAGAGTATGAGACTATCGCAGACGGATTCGTAGTGGAGAATGCCATTGTGAATCTGATTGCAAAGCATGGTAAGGATGCTGCGGAGTATATCAGAGAGTATGTGAAGAAGACGGCGAAGAGTCTGTAAGTAAATACAAGTGGCAGAATCAAAGTGGCCGACGCGTCAATGGCTGCATTTATGTTTAAAAGATGACGTTACGGAGAGTACGATAAATCCCAATTTGTTGCACAAGTGAAGATTTCAATATGATGAAGATAAGAGCCGGAGCAGACCGCATGAAATGGTTTGCTCCGGCTTGTTTTGAAAATCTAGTGTTGACAAAAGACTATGTCAGGTGTAACATAACAGTGTTATTAGATAACGATGTTATGTGGAGGCGAATGAGTTGAAACAGGACAAAGAAACCAAAGCAAAGCTCCTTGAAAGTGCCAAAGCGGAGTTTTTGGAAAAGGGATATATGAAGGCATCCTTGCGAAATATCTGTAAAAATGCCGGGGTGACCACGGGAGCATTGTACTTCTTTTTTGAGGACAAAGAGGATTTGTTTGAAGCGCTGACTAAGGAGACAATAGAAGGTATTTATCAGTTAATGCAAGGGCATTATGAGGAAGAGCGTGCACTGATGGGAAGTGGTGTATTGCATTCACCGGAAATGGCGGAGCATAAGGATGATTTTGCGATTGCCCGCTCCGTGATTCACCAAATGTATCTGCAAAGGGATATGGTATTGTTGGTGCTTACCAAGGCTCAGGGAACCAAGTATGAAAATATTGCAGATGTGTTCATTGAGACATCGGAGAAGCATTATTGGAAGATGGCTCAGGGAATGCAGGTAGCTTACCCTGATGCAGTGGTGGATGAAAAGTTTATTCACTGGCTTGCCCACGAACAGATTGATGCATTTGTCCATATGATCACTCATATAGAGGATGAAGAGGAAGCGGTACGTTTTATCAGTCAGACGATGATATATATGATGTCAGGGTGGTATGGTTTGTTTATGAATAAGAGCCGGTTAAATGAAAAGGAAATTAAGTAGTCAGTCAGGGGGCTGTTTTACAGTCCCTTAAAACATAACATTTAGATAACAGCGTTATGTGAATGGTGATTCAACTGAACATATATAAAAGTGATATCGGAAAGGACAAAAACATGTATTTAGAAGTGAAAGATGTGAAGAAAAGTTACGGTGAAGGCGGAAGCTATGTGCAGGTTTTAAAAGGTGTGACAACCGGTGTCAACAAGGGTGAGATGTGCGTTATACAGGGAACCAGTGGTTCCGGCAAGTCAACCCTGCTAAATTGTATCGGTGGACTGGACACTATGGATTCCGGTTCCATTTGTGTGGATGGTAAGGAAATCAAAGGTTTAAGCAGCGAGGCGTTATCTGATTATCGCAGAGACAATCTGGGATATATTTTTCAGTTTTATAATCTGATACCCAATCTTACGGTGCGCGAGAATATTCAGGTGTGTCAACATCTGACCAGGAATCCGTTGAATATGGAGGAACTTTTAGATGCACTGGGGCTTACGGAACATCAGAATAAATTTCCTTCGCAGCTTTCAGGTGGTCAACAACAGCGCTGTGCCATTGCCAGGGCATTAATCAAGAATCCAAAGCTCCTTCTTTGTGATGAGCCCACCGGTGCACTGGATTCCAATACGTCCAGAGATATTCTGGTGCTTCTTGAGAAAATTAATGAAGTATACGGAACGACCATGCTAATTGTTACTCACAACAATGCCATCAAAAATATGGTTCATCGGGTGATTTATCTGAAGGATGGACAGATTCGTAAAGATTATCTGAATGAGACGAGAGTGCCTGCGGCACAGTTGGAGGATTTATAAAACATGCAAAGAATATTGAGCAGGAGAGTCTGGCGGGAACTAAAGGCAAATTTCTTCCGTTATCTGGCGCTGTTTGCCCTGATCGTGATGGGAATGTATATTATTGTAGCCATGGTGGGCGGTGCAGAGATGGTTATTCAAAATGTGGAACGGGGACATGAGGAAAATTGTCTGGAGGATGGTCAGTTTAGTGTATTTGTACCTTTAAATGAGGCGGAGATTACCCGGATTGAAGAGAAGGGCGTGACACTGGAGAAGGCGTTCTTTATGGATTATTCTGTGGGCGAATCTACAGTACGTATTTTTGCAAACAGAGAGAAAATGAATCTGTTTTCACTTTCGAAGGGAAGGCTGCTGGAAAAGGAAAATGAAATATTGCTGGAGCAGCATTATGCCGCGGCAAACGGACTTGATATAGGCAGTGTGATTACCGTCGGCGGAAGAGAGTTTAGGGTGGCAGGACTGGGCAGTACACCGGACTATGATGCTGTGTATGCTAATATGTCGGACAGTAGTGTGGACAGTGAGCAGTTTGGTACCGGCTTTGTGTTGCAGTCTGATTATGAGCAAATGCGCAGGGAAGGCAAAAGCTTCAAGGCAGAGGAATATTGTTATAGCTATCATTTGAACGATTGCATGACCAATGAGGAACTGAAGGAACTGCTTCAGTCCTTTGAATTGGATAGAAGTCAGGTGACTGATACGTATTTTCTGGAGATGTTGGATGAGATTGAGGAGACCAAAACGGATATTAAGGAAGGCATAGAGGAACTTTTGGACGGCAGCGAAGAACTGTCGGACGGATTGTTTGAGATTGCGGAAAATAACGAGGATTTGCGTGATGCCGCAGACAGCTTGTTTGAGGCAATGCTGGAAGAAGCCAATAAAGGCTTTGAGGATGCAGGTATTAAGGTAGTGCTGACAGAAGGGGAATTCGAGGCACAAATAGATAAGATGCTTGCCAACCCGGGAGCTTATAGTGAGAAGACCAAACAGGACCTTAGGGACACCAAGGAAAGTCTTCAAGGGATTCGGGATTTCAAGGATGGTATTACAGAATATACGGATGGTGTCCATGAGGCTTCCAGAGGAAGCGCAGACCTTTGTGTGGGTCTCACAGAGATTACCAAGAATAATAAGACCTTGAACAATTCTATGGAAGCATTGTACAATGCAATTTTGTTGCAATATCAGCAGGGCCTTGCTACACAGGAACAGTTGGTGGCGGTTGGAACACTCAAAGAGGCAGTAAAAGCGTACACAGCAGGGGTTTCCGAGGCTTCTACAGGCAGCCAGCATCTGACACATGGTATGAGTGTTCTTTATACCGCAGGGGACCCTATAAAGGAGGGAACGGATGAACTCTTTGACGGTATGATTGAGATGGTCAATGAGCAGTTGTCAGAGAGTGAAATTGAGGCCAATATTACGGCGGAGAATTTTGAGAGCGAGCTGAACCGACTGACCGGAGCAAATTCACCGGTGGATGCCAAATTAAGAGAAAGTCTGGCAGACACGAAGGAAATGCTTTTAGACCTTAAAGATTTTAAAGAGGGAATTGAGGAATATACGGACGCCGTACAGGAGGCGGCAGACGGAAGTCTTGAGCTTGTGGATGGCGTAAAGGAGCTTCAAGAGGAAGCAGACGAGATGTTGGATGAGTATTTTACTTTTGACATTGATAATCTCACCGCTTTTGTGGCGCAGGAGGATAATCCCCGTGTGGGCGCATCTATCGACGATGTGATGATTAATAAGCTGGCCGGTATGGTGGCAGGTGTCATCATTATGATTCTGTTTACCTATGTTATTTCGGTGTTTGTGGTACATAGTATTGAGCAGGAGAGCAGTGTTATTGGTGCGTTGTATGCGCTGGGTGTGAAGAGAAAACAGCTTTTGCTGCACTATCTGGTGCTTCCGGTGGTAATCACTTTTCTGGGCGGTATAGCAGGGTGTATTGTAGGCTTCTCACCCGTGGGTGTAGAAAGTCAGGCGCAGGAAGCAGTGGCATACTTTTCCTTGCCGGTAATGAAGTCGGTGTATCCGTTGTATCTGATAGTGTATGGTTTAGTGATGCCGCCACTTGCTGCAGTTGTTGTGAATGTGCTGGTAATCAGTAAGAAGTTGAAGCGCACCGCTCTTTCTTTGATGAGAGGGGAAGAAAAGGCCAAAAAGATCAAAGAAATGAATTTGGGTAAAATGAGTTTTATCAGACGTTTTCAGATAAGACAGATTCTTCGTGAAATGCGTTCGGCAGCAGCTGTTGTGGGTGGTATGTTTATCTGCCTTTTGGTGCTGATGATTGGTGTTAACTGTTATGTGCTCTGTGAGAATTTCCGGGCAGCCACAGTCAGGGATACGACCTATGAATATATGTATTTTTATAAGTATCCCACAGAAGAAGTGCCGGTTGGCGGGACGGAAGGGTATGTGGAAAGTCTGAAAAAAGAAGATTTTGGTTATCAGATGGAAGTGGCAATTTTAGGCCTGACAGAGGATAATTCTTATTTTGATGTGCAGGTAAGCGGCAAACAAAATGAGATTGTCATATCCAGTGCCGTGGCGACCAAATTTGGTGTGGCTGTGGGGGAGAAGCTGGTTCTTACGGATGACGTAAATGACAGAGACTATGCTTTTACTATTGTGGATGTATACCCTCATAATTCTTCGCTGTATGCATTTATGGATATAGAGGCTATGCGTGAGCTGTTTGAACAGGAGGATGATTATTACAATGTGGTGTTTGCCGATGAGGCGTTAGATATCGAAAGCGGACGATTGTACGCAACAACTTCCAGAGAAAAGGTTGCAGAGGCATCGGAGATTTTCGTGGAAATGATGTGGCCTATGATTATAATGATGAGCAGTATGTCTGCAATTATCTTCATGGTAGTAATGTATCTGATGATGAAGGTGATGATTGATCGGGCAGCATTTCCTATTGCGCTTATGAAGGTTTTCGGATACCGTAAGGGCGAGATTAAAAAGCTTTACCTGGATGGGAACTTTTTGGTGGTTGCTGTGGGTGCACTTATTTGTCTGCCTTTGTCAAAACTGGTGATGGATGGAATTTATCCGTATTTTGTATCAAATGTAGCCATTGGAATGGATCTTGCCTTCAGTTGGCAGTTGTACGTAGGTATATATGCAGCCATTATTGTGCTTTATCTGGTGATTAATTGGTTGCTGGTGGGTAGACTGAAGAAAGTAAATCTGGCGGAAGTGTTGAAGAATAGAGAGTAAATAGAACTGAATTGGGCTGTAGCTATGACATTTTTGCGCCTCGGAGTGGATCCGGGGCGTTTTTGTTGCCGGGAAATTGTCCCTTTTCGGAATTGTGTTACTGATAAGAAGAGTATATAATCAATAGGAAATACAAATTAGGATTGAGCGAGCTGTTTTGCGAGCGATGACAATTGAACGCAGTTCAATTGTATGAATCCAACAAAAAAAAGCACAAACGAAGTGAGTATTTTCTTTTCCTGGCGCGTTACCGATAAAATCATAAGTGCGAAGTATGACAGATGCGAAGAGGCTGAATTTTGGAGGTAATGGGAAATACATCAATATTAGAATTGGGCATATACAGAAAAATCTAAGCGCAGTGCCCCAAAACCTCTCTATTTCTTAGCAAAAAACCGGAATTACAGGTGCTCTTGGGCATATGCGTAAAAATCCCTTGAAAATACCCGGATTCTTCCTATATTTGGGGCATCAGCACTCGTTTTTTCTGTATATGCCCAAGGGCACTTCAAAACATGTGATTATTCATGGAAAAAGTACTGATTTGGGGTATTTTGAAGCAAAAAATCTGTATATGCCCCAGGCGTTTAGATGACACAAAATTTGCTCAAGCCCAAGTTGCACGTTTGCTTTCGTGATAACGTATTCATTAGCAACACAATGTAGGAAAAATTTTTTGTAAAATTTTGTAACGAATTGAAATTTCATCGGACATATCTATTGTAAAAGCATAAAACACAAGAGAAATATCTTGCAAAATACAGGAAAAGGAGGTGAGACCATGGATATGAAGCGTGTCTGCGAAGAGTATTATCAGACCGTGTATGGTTATCTGATAACCATTACGGGAGGCAATTATGATTTGGCGGAAGAGTTGACTCAGGAGACTTTTTATCGCGCGATTAAGAATGCCAAGCAGTTTCGTGAGGAATGTAAGATGTCCACGTGGCTGTGTCAGATTGCCAAGTATACTTTTTATCAACATCTGGATAAGAAGAATCGCAGAAAAGAAGTATCCATGGATGCCGCCGTTGAAGTTGCCATGGAGCAACAGATTGAACGGGAATACATATCCAACGAGCAGAAACTTTTAATTTACAAAAAGATTCAGAAAATGGAGAGTCCTACGAAGGATGTGTTGATGCTTAGATTGTCCGGAGAACTGAGTTTCAAGGAGATTGGTGAGATTCTGGGTAAGACGGAGAACTGGGCGAGGGTAACCTTTTACAGAGGTAAACAGGTATTGGGAAAGGAGCTGGACAAAGATGAATAGAAAAGTCAGTGATTGTGATATTGTCCTTGAACTGCTCCCATTATACATCGAGCAGAGAACCGGGCAGGAGAGTAATGTATTTGTCACAGAACATATGGAAATCTGTGCGGAATGCAGGGAAGTTTTTGAATTTATGAGTGCAGACTGGATGCATGAGGCAGAGGCCGATGTAGAGAGGTCACCTGTAGAAAATCCAATAAGAAATCCCATAAAAAATTCTGTAGGAAATCCTATCGAACAGCCTATGGAACAACCGGTACAGATGGTTGCTCCTAAGAAGTGGTATCAATATAAAATTCTTTGGGTAGTGGCAGGTGTGCTCGCATATGCAGGATTGATGGCAGGACTTGTGCTTTATACTTTTTTATATTTGATGGGAGTGTAAGGAGGAGAGAAGATGCAGCAAACAGATTATAATACAAATGCTCAAATCAGTTGTGGCATCATTCAGGATTTACTTGTTTCCTATTGTGATGGATTGACCGCAGACAATGTGGCAGCAATGATACAGGAGCATTTGGAGGAGTGTCCTGCGTGCAAAGAACGGCATGCGGAAATAATGCAGCAGCGCAGGTTGGAGGAAGAACAGGAGCTTTCCAGGGGGAGAAGCTTTGTGCGGAAATTGAAAAATATGCGCTATTATATGGTGGGCGGTGTGATAGGATTGATTTCACCGGTTGTGCTTTTGCTATTGTGGTATTTAATTGCGTCGGTGAAGTCCTATTTTGAAATGATGTTTTACAGCTATTTTGGGTAAGGGGAGAATGAAGTTATTATGAAAAGCAAAATGGATAAAAGTTCAAAAAAGAAGATGTGGATTGGAATTGGTATTGGCGCCATTGTCGGCATTATTACTTTACATGCATTGTTTTTAATCTTTATGTTATTTTTTGCGTTTGGCGGGCCGCCGGAAAAGGTGAAGGATATCAGCCGGTATGAGGAGATGCTTACCAAGTATGAAAACGCCAAAACGGCTTATATTGTGTTCCCGGAGGAATTGCCGGAGAGTGCCTCCGATACGGATTTTTATTTCTCATATCAGGATACATGGAATGTGCCTACACAGGAGGTATATTTACAGTGTACCTATAATGAGGAGGATTATCAGGCAGAGATTCGTCGCCTGGAGGATGTGAGGAAACAATATGGTTCCCAGGTTCGCACGCTTCTTCGGGATGAGGAAGGTCGTTATCCTTACCCTGTTTATGTTGCTCAGGATGGATATTGGGATAATTTTGAGTATGCCATGCTGACCGGAGAGAACCAGATCACCTATATTTATACGGCTATGATGCATTCGAGTTCTTTAAAAAAGGTAGACAAGAAATTGCTTCCTAAAGATTTTGACGAGAGGCAGGAGGCTTATACCGGTGTTGAGGGATATACGATTTATCTGAAGGATGTAAACTATAATCCGGATGGAAGTGTCAGTGGCTGGAGCTGCGATTACACAAGAGATATTGTGGCAGAAGTAACTCAAAATCACTGGGTGGAGATTGGCTATAATATGTTTTATGTGACAACTTATTTGAATGAGCATGACGAGGAACTGATTAAAGAATGTAGTTTTTATTACTATAAGAGTCAACATGATTCTGTTTACGGATTGCCGGAAACGATTGTTTATACGGAACTTGCAGATTATCCTTATAAAGATTTGGAATTAAGTGCAGATAAAGGCACGACAATTGTTACTTATTACGATGGAACAGAGGTAAAAGAGAAAAGGTATGTGGTTCCGGAAGAGGTGCGGGTAAATTAACAGAAATTAGGAAGGGCTCCCAATCGTTAAGATGGGAGCCCGTTTTTGTCCGCTATTTGGTTGTTTTAGTGGTCTGCTTTTTGGAATACTGTGCCACACCGACTAAGGTTGCAATCAGTACCACCAGACCGCCAATCAGTCCAATCCAGCCGTTTCTGGAAATTCCGGCAATCACGTAAGCCACGAAGGAAACGGAAGCTACCAGCAGCGCATAAGGGAGCTGAGTGGATACGTGATTCACATGGTGACATCTTGCGCCTGCGGATGCCAGAATGGTGGTATCGGAGATGGGAGAACAGTGGTCTCCGCATACAGCACCTGCAAGACATGCTGCAATGGAAATAACCATCATGTTGCCTTCGGGGAATACACCCAACACAATAGGAATCAGGATTCCGAAGGTTCCCCAGGAGGTACCGGTTGCAAATGCTAGTCCTACAGCTACAAGGAAAATGATTGCAGGCAACAGGCTTTGCAAAACGGTCGCAGAGCTGCCAACCAGCTCCGCCACATATACATCTGCACCCAAAAGTCCGGTTACGCCGGAAAGGGTCCATGCGAAGGTTAGAATCAAGATGGGAGAAACCATGGCCTTGAAGCCCTCAGGGAGACAGGACATAAATTCATCAAAGGTCAACACTTCTCTAAACATATAGAAGAAAAATGTGAAAATCAATGCAATCACGGAGCCCATTACCAGACCCACGGAAGCATCGGAATTAGCGAACGCGTCCACAAAACCTGTACCGCTCATAAAGCCACCGGTGTAAAGCATGGAGAAAATGCATGCAATAATCAATACGGCTACAGGAAGTACCAAATCAATAATTTTGCCCTTAGAATCGGTGGGCATTTCATTGGATTCGTCATAAGGACGTTCAGAAGTAGTAAATAAATCGCCGTTTAAAGCATTTATTTCATGTTTTTTCATGGAGCCAAAATCTACCTTTGCAATGATAAGGAACAACATTGCTACAATGGTGAACAATGCATAGTAGTTACAGGGAATGGTCTGAAGGAAGGTGGTAAATCCATTGATGCCGGAATCCTCGGGAACAGAGGAGGTAACCGCTGCAGCCCAGGAACTGATAGGTGCAATAATACACACAGGAGCTGCGGTTGCATCGATGATATATGCCAGCTTGGCTCTAGAGACCTTGTGCTTGTCTGTTACGGGACGCATAACACTACCCACGGTCAGGCAGTTAAAGTAATCGTCCACGAAAATTAATGAGCCCAGTCCTACGGTAGCAAGCTGTGCGCCTACACGGTTTTTGATTTTGGAGGATGCCCATTTGCCAAAGGAGGTAGAGCCACCGGCCTTGTTCATGAGAGCTACCAAAGCGCCCAGAACCACAAGGAAAATCAAAATACCTACGTTCCAGCTGTCCGCCAGCTTGGAAACCATACCGCCATTTTCGTTGAAAAAGATAGTGTTAATCATCAATTCCAGATTGAAGTTGGAATAGAGAAGTCCGCCGGCTAAAATACCTACGAACAGGGAAGAATATACTTCCTTGGTAATCAGTGCCAGAACAATTGCAATTACCGGAGGTAGAAGTGCCCATGCAGAAGAGTACACATGAGGTTTGTAATTCTCCGGGTCTTCGATGGTTCCTGTGGTATGAAATGCAACCACTACAAGGATTAAAACAATCAGTGTCAGGAAGCTCATCAAAAGTTTTTGGGTGCTAAGTTTTTTCATCCTTTGTACCTCACTTATTATTTATTCTGATTTCTATTCTAAAGAGAAATGGAGGCTTTGTAAAGGCTTATTTTATGCATATTTGAGGACTTTCCCCCCTTTACTTTGCCTGATTACTATGGTAAAATTCCTAGGTGATTAAAAATACATATCTTTTTGGAGGAAATTATGAAAAAGAAAATTGCAATGCTTTTAGGAGCAACAATGTTAATGGGTGCTGTTTTGACCGGATGCGGCAGTGAGACTGCAAGTAATAAACCACTTGTTTATGCAGTAGAGGCAGGTTCTGCAGGTGAGGCGGTAGCACAGGAAAAGGGATTTGAGTACAATTCCGTAGCAGCTCAGGCAGATGCTTTGATGGAGGTTGCTTCCGGTACTTCTGACGCTGCAATTATTGACCTTTTGATGGCAGGTGCCATGATTGGTGAGGGTACAAGCTATCCTAACCTGACGCTTGGTGAGGAGCTGACCAAGGAGGAGTACGGTATCGGATGCAGAAAGGGCTCTGATTTGGTTTCTTATATCAATGCAGTGCTTGCTGAGTCTTATGCAGACGGCTCTATGCTGGAGATCGCTAAGAAGTATGGTGTACATGAGTCTCTTCTTGAGCAGGCTGCTTGTGAGTATACAGCTGCAGCAGAGAGTGATGTGGCATATATTCAGGGCAAGGGTACTTTGATTGTAGGAATTACTGATTTTAAGCCGATGGATTATCCCGGTGAGAATGGTGAATGGATTGGCTTTGATGCAGACATGGCTCGCAAGGTAGCTGAGAAGCTTGGTGTAGAGGCTGAGTTTATCGTAATTGACTGGGATAACAAGGCTATGGAGCTGGATTCCAAGAACATTGATGTAGTTTGGAACGGTATGACTTTGACCGATGAGGTAAAGGCTGCTATGGATTGCACCAATGCATATTGTAACAATGCACAGGTAGTTGTAGTACCTGCTGAATAAGATTAAGGGCAGAAAAAGTTTAAAGTAATTTACCTAAGAAGAATTTCTGTAAGGAGACCGGTTATGTTTTGGACTGTTACCCAATCATTGTTGGATGGACTGTTGTCCACGTTTCAGATATTCATATTGACTTTGGTGTGTGCTTTGCCTTTGGGACTGGTACTGGCATTTGCATCCATGAGCAAGTTTAAACCGCTCAAGGGGCTGATGCAGTTTCTGGTGTGGGTAGTGCGCGGTACACCGCTGATGCTTCAGTTGATTATTATTTTCTACGGTCCGGGTCTGTGGCTTGGCAATAATATCTGGGGCGGTAGCGAGGCCGGAAGACTGACCGCTACGGTGGTAGCATTCTCCTTGAATTATGCCTGCTATTTTTCTGTTATTTTCCGCGGCGGCATTGAAAGTGTGCCCGCCGGGCAGCGGGAGGCAGGAGAGGTTCTGGGCATGACCAAGAGCCAGATTTTCTTCAAGATTACGTTGCTCCAGATGATTAAGCGGGTAGTTCCGCCTATGTCCAACGAGATTATCACTTTGGTAAAGGATACCTCTCTGGCGCGTATCATTGCAGCCTATGAGCTGACTCATGCAGGATATGCCTTCATGAAATCAGACGGTATCACCTGGCCTTTGTTCTACACCGGTGTTTTTTACCTGTTGTTTGTAGGAATTTTGACCCTGTTGTTTAATTTTATTGAGCGCAAGCTTGATTATTTTAAGTAGGGAGGGCGGACATGGCGATTCTGGAAGTAAAAAATATAGAAAAACATTTTGAAAATACTAAGGTCTTGCAGGATGTCAGCTTTTCTTTGGAGGAAGGTAAGGCGCTTGCAATTATCGGTTCATCCGGTTCCGGTAAGACCACACTGCTTCGATGTCTGAATTTTCTGGAGAGACCGGACAGCGGCAGTATTATTGTAAAGGGTAATACGTTGTTTGATGCTTCTGCAAAGGCTTCTGATTGGGAGAAGGATTTACGTAAAAAGCGCCTGCATTTTGGCATGGTTTTTCAGTCCTTTAACCTCTTTCCGCAGTATACTGCTTTGGAAAATGTGACTTTGGCAGAGAAACTGTTGGCCCGGGAGCGGGAAGATTTTAAATCGAGAAAAAGGGAAATCTACAAGGAGATAGAGGCACATGGTCTGGAGCTTTTGGATCAGATGGGACTGGCGGAAAGAACCGGTCACTATCCTCATCAGCTTTCCGGAGGACAGCAGCAGCGTGTGGCAATCGCCAGAGCATTGGCATTAAAGCCGGATATTTTGTGTTTCGATGAGCCTACTTCGGCACTGGACCCGGAGCTTACAGGTGAGGTGCTCAAGGTTATCCGTGGTCTGGCAGAGCAGAAGACTACGATGATTATTGTAACCCATGAGATGGCCTTTGCAAGAGATGTGGCAGATCAGGTGATTTTCATGGATGGTGGTGTGATTGTGGAGCAGGGCGACCCGAAGGAAGTGATTAATAATCCTAAGGAGGAGCGTACGAAGCAGTTCTTGACCAGATATACAGAAGGGTAATAGAGTCCCCCGCAGATGCGGGGGACTTTTTGTATCAGAGAATGATTCTTTGCTTGCGACTTATTAAAAAAACTGATAGACTTACTATAATTATTTGACAAATGATGGTAGGTGTAGTGTGTCAATGAATAAAAAGATATTAATTGTAGAGGACGACAAAGAAATCAATGCCATGCTGGAGTCTTTTTTGACACAAAAGGGGTATGATGTGTGGAAGGCTTTAGATGGGAAAAGTGCCACAGAACAAATGGCAGAGCGGGAGTACGATTTAATACTTATGGATTTGATGCTGCCATTTAAAAGCGGTGAGCAACTAATCCGGGAACTGCGAAAAAGTCGGGAGACGCCTGTAATTGTTTTGTCTGCCAAAACGATGATGGAGACCAGGCTGGAGGTGCTTCGCCTGGGGGCGGATGATTATATACTGAAGCCCTTTGATTTGAATGAGGTTTTGGTACGCATGGAAGTTGTTTTGCGCCGCAGCATCAAAGAAGAGAAAAACAGAGAGCTTTCCTGTGGCAAATTGCTTTTTTCTCTTACGGAAAACTGTGTGACCTTTGAGGGAAAGAAGATTACATTAACTGCAAAAGAAATGCATTTATTGAGGCTGTTTTTGGAAAATCCCAAGAAAGTATATACCAAGGCCAATCTCTATGAATCTGTGTGGGATGATGTGTATTATTACGAGGATAATACCATAAACGTACATATTAGTAATCTGCGTAACAAGTTGAAAAAGGCTACGGGACAGGATTTTATTGAAACGGTCTGGGGAATTGGCTATAGGTTGAAGGAGTGAGGAATATGCCGGCTATTATGATAATTGGCTTGGTATTGTTGGTGCTTTGCATAAGCCTGTTAATTTACGTTCAGAGAATGAAAAGGCAGATTCGTAATATTAGAATGGAATTGGAAGCTACCAGAGAAAAATCCTATAATCGTCAAATCAGTGTGGATTTGGTTGATGAGGATTTGTCGGATATGACAATTCAGATAAACAAAAATCTGGACTACCAAAAGCAATTGAAGATGGAAACAGAGAAGGCGGAAAGGAGTATTCGTCAGAGTGTGTCGGATATTGCACATGATTTGCGCACACCGTTGACGGTTATGAAGGGGAATCTGCAGATGTTGCAAATGGAAGAAACATTATCCCCAAAAGCACAACAGTATCTGGATATTTGTGTGCAGAAAACCGATGAAATGAGAGTGATGGCGGATGATTTCTTTCAGTTGTCTGTGTTGGAAAGTGATTTGGAAGCAGTAGAGCTTAGGCGCGTGGACATAACAGAACAGCTGCTACAGTTTTTGGTTACCCAGGAGGCAGTCATTCGGACCGGCGGACTGGAGCCGCAAGTACATTTCCCGGAAAAAAGTATATTTGTCTTGGCAGATGAACAGCTGCTCGTGCGAATTTGGGGAAATCTGTTAAATAATGTATTACGGCATGCTAAAGGAGAGCACTTTCAGATTATTCTTGAGGAGTCAGAGCAGGGAGAGTGCATGATTACTTTTGCTAATGAGCCGGATAATCCGGATACTTTGGATGTAGATGCGCTGTTTGACAGAACTTATCGTGGTAATCGGGCCAGAAGCGGTAACGGGGCGGGCCTTGGGCTGTATATCGTAAAACTCCTTGCCGGTAAACAAAAAGGGCGTGTCAGTGCACAATTAGAAGACAATAAGCTGAGTATAAGCGTTATATTTGAGGTTTGCAAATAAAAAAGTTGTCGAAATGACAACTTTTTTTGTGTATTTAAGAAATTCTTTAAGGTTTGATTTTAGTATGGGTAATGTAAGATGCAATAAGGAGGTCTGCTATGTCGCAAGCAATTATAGAAGTAAAGAATTTGGAGAAAAAATATTTGAAGCAAAAGGCAGTGGATGATGTGTCTTTTCAAATTAAGGAAGGTATGATTTGCGGACTTATTGGTCCGAATGGTGCCGGTAAAACAACCATTATGAAAATGTTGGGAGGTCTGGTGTTACCTACGGGGGGAGTAATGTCCCTCTTTGGCGGTACGACGGAAGAGGAACTGGCCAAGGCACGCAGCCGTATGAGCTTTATGATAGAGACTCCCTACGCCAAGGAAAAAATGACTGCCAGAGAAAATTTGGAAAAACAAAGACTCCAAAAGGGGATTCCCAATAAAGAGCGTATAGATGAGGTTCTGGAAATCGTGGGACTTGCAGATACCGGGAAAAAGCCGGTGCAGAAGTTTTCCTTAGGTATGCGCCAGCGTCTGGGAATTGCCAATGCGCTGTTGACCAAGCCGGAGCTTATGGTGTTGGATGAGCCGGTAAACGGTTTGGACCCGGAAGGAATTGTGGAAATCCGTGAACTATTGTTAAAGCTGAACAGAGAGGAACGTATTACTATATTGATTTCCTCACATATATTGAGTGAGTTGTCCTTACTTTGTACGGACTATCTGTTTATTAATAAAGGAAAGCTTTTGCAGAGTGTATCGGCGAAGGATTTAAAACGGATTTGTAAGGAATATTATCACATCGGTACAGACAATAATTCTCTGGCACTGGCCATTTTGCAAGAAAAGTTGGGTGTGACGGAATATGAAGTAGAGAAGGATGGAAGCATTCGCTTGTTTGAAAAACTGGAAGATGTCAGAATGATTTCCCAAACCCTTTACGAAGGGGGAGTGGTGCCTATGGTTCTTCATATGAACGAGGCGAATCTGGAGCAATATTATATGAATATGGTAGGTGGTGAGGAAAATGTGGAATCTGATAAAGGCTCAAAAATATCAATTAAAAAGAGATAATGGGATTGTATATATTTATTTGATTGCTGTTGCCATGGTGGTATTTACAATCGTGGATATTTTGGATTCTTATTCCATGAAAGAATTGAGCGGAAGTTATATGGGACTTTGTATGGGTGAGATTGACTTCGTTGTACTTGGAATTTTGGTGGTACTCCTTACCGCCCGTATTAGCGGTTGGGATTATACGGATAAAACAATCAATTATGAACTTATGTCGGGACATAGCCGTAGTGCAGTTTACTGGAGCCGTGTAATGGTAAGTATGATATACTATATGGTCAGTTGTATCCTCATTATTGCGATTCCTTTACTGATATTTAGTGCGCTGAACGGTTGGGGAATCCGGGCAGATATGGGCGGAATGTTGTTGCGTTACGGACTGGCATTGTTTCCTTTGTTTCGTCTGATGTGTGAATGTATTTTGCTTACTGTGCTTATGCGAAACTGCTATTTGGTAATGGTTATCGGCTTTACGGTGTATCAGTTTTCCTGGGTGTTTGCGACGATGGCAGAGCTTTTCATTGAGTTTGAGTTTACAACACAGCTGGCCTCTATGAATGTATTGCGTTTAATTTGTTTGGAGAAAAGTCATTTTGAGTACATAAACGGAGAAGATGTAATTGTTTATAAAACGTCTATGGAACCGGACTTTTTGGTGGGAACCATTGTGGTTTCCCTAGCGGTAGGAATCGGTTGTCTGCTGGCAGGCTACTTATACTTCAAAAAGTGTGACATGGATTAAAGGAGAGCTTAACATGCGAAATATAGTGAAAGCACAATTCTTTCAAATAGTAAGAGACAAAGTGATAAGGGGCATGCTTGTAGTGGCTTTGCTGATGCAGGTGCTTGTAGTGTTGTTACCTATTTGGTTGGATAATGAGGAAATTACTTCGGCGGGAGAATTTTTTGCTACTAATGAAGGCGGAATTATGATGTTTCCCATGTTTTATGTGATAGTAGTGACAGCACAAATCTGCGGAAGTGATTTTGGAGACAAAACCCACAATTATGAACTGATGAGTGGACACAGAAGATGGGATGTTTTTGGGGGAAGAGTCATTCCGGCCTTGTTGTTTGGGGGGATAGGAGGGCTGTTTTTGATAATGTTACCGGTCGGCATTTATGCAGTTCTGTATGGATGGGGAAGTAAGGTTTCTTTTGGTTGGGTGTTTTTGCGTCTGATTCTAATGTTGTTTCCGCTTCTGCGAATGGTCTGTGAGTTTGCATTTTGGACGTTTTTAATAAAAAATCCGTATGGAGTTATGGGATTTTGTCTTCTTGTGTTTGAACTGTCTATGGGAGTGACAGAAGTATTGGAATGCCACAATGTATTTTTAAGTATGTCAAATATTCCCCTATTGATGATGGTCAGTAAATGGGTGACCTTTGGGTTGGGAAATGATATACATTGTATATATGATGCTTCCCTTAGCGGGGATGTTGTGTGGGGAACCATTATTGCTTCTGTGGCTTTTGGTACAGCAGCTCTGTATCTGGGCTATGTATTTTTTAAGAATGATGATATGAATTAGAAAAGAGGGCGACTATGATTTTATATGATAAAATTTTAATCGGAATAGTAGTGGGAGGAGCTCTTTTTTTATACATACTGGCGGGTGTGGCCGTTAGAGTCATCAGTAATAAATGGAGAGCCGTCTATTGTGTGCCGGTGCTGGCAGGTATGCTTTTGCTGGCAATGTGTGATTTTGAAATATCTATGCTGGGAGCATATCTTGGGGCAGTAATTTTGCTGGCCGGTTTTATCAAGGATTCGGTTAAGGTGCGAAGAAGGGCTTGTGTGGCAGCTGCAGTACTTGGACTTGTCACCATACCGGTGTGCATGATGAACAAAGGGTATCGCTGTGTGAACTATGTACAGGATTTTAAGGATGGAGTGGCATCCATGAAGGATCACTATATTCTTGCAGAACACAAAGGGGTGGATTTGGATGCCCTTTATGAAACGTATTTGCCCATGTTTGAAGAGGCGAATCGAAATCATGATGAGGTACAAAATTATATTGCATGGGCCAGCTTTACGGCAGAGTTTCATGATGGGCATATAGGTTTTTTGCCAAATGAGGAAGAAACCATGCAGGCTGCCTATGAGCGGGTTTGCGGAAATGATTATGGGCTTGCATTAATGACGCTTGAGGATGGTCGGACAGTGGCTGTAAATGTGGAGGAAAACGATTTCTTCCGGGAGGCAGGTATCCATAACGGCACAGTCATTACTTCCTGGGATGGGTATAATATTGCTGAGGTGGCAAAGGAGACATTGGCTTATCATATGTTTGCCTATCCCCTTGCAGACAAAGACAATGAAGATTTTTGCAGGGATTTGTTTGCAGCAGGTGTGGGAGGTGACAGTGTAAAGATAACTTATTTGGATGATTCAAACGTGGAAAAAGAGTTGGTTTTGCCTAAGCTCGGAAACTATTACGAACGTCTGAAAGATACTTTGGAAATCATAAATCAGGGTGTGGAAACCGGTCATATGATGTGGGCGGAAATAGATGAAGAAACGGTTTGCTTGCGTATTAAGCTAATGATGTATGACAGTGAGACCTCCAAAACAGAAAATTACGGTAGTATGCAGGCGGAAATAAGAGCGAAGGCAGAAGAATATAAAGCGGCCGGGAAAAAGCATTTGATACTGGATTTAAGAGGCAATGGGGGCGGTTCCGGGCAGATGGTAAAAGCATTGGCATCCTTGTTTGCGCCCAAGGGAGAGTACTATTATTGTACTGACGGATTGTGGGATGATAAGTCGGAGTGTTACTTAAAGGATGCAACAGGTCATTATGTGCCCGGGAAGGAGCATTATTTTCGGGGAGAAAATATCTGGGACGGACCTGTTACAATATTAGTAAATTCTTCCAGTATAAGTGCTGCGGATCATCTGACAAAGGTGATGCAGGGGATGGAAAATGTAACCATAATGGGTTTTACGGAGCCAAACGGTTCCGGTCAGGGTGTCGGCTCCTGTCTTTTGGAAAGTGGAGAGTTGTCTTTCTCCGGTTCGTTGCTTCTGGATAGAAATGGAGACATTTTTGTGGATTCCGGTGTAGATAGGGAGAGTACGAACGATATTGATGTACAAATTCCTTTTGATGAGAATGCGGTGAGGGTACTCTTTGATGAGGGTGGCGATTATGTGCTTCAAAAATGTATGGAATACAGGAATATAGTGGCAAATTCAGCGTGTTATGGTATAATAGATAGTACAACAGAAAACTGATAACCTGAAAGTACATAAGACCGTAGCGCGGAGGTATCTATTATGACCAAAGAAACCGGCACCAAGAAGAAGCAAGCAGAGAAAAATCGCAAAATCGGTATTGCACAAAAGCTTTTGGCAATGTGCCTGCTGCCCATGCTTATTATATGCATCGGTATTACTGTGTTTGCGACAAAGTCCCTGAGAACAGGTATTGAGGCAGAGATTGAGAAATCTTTGCAGATTGTGGCCACATCGGTAAATGAGACTTATACGAATTTGTATAAGGGAGATTATTCGGTGAGTCAGAGTGGACGAGTGACCAAGGGAGATGCCAAAATCTCCGGAGAGACACAGCTTATTGACGGTTTGCAGGCAAAGACCGGATTTGAAGTGTCTATGATTTTTTCCACCAGACGTCTGATTACAACTTTGCGGAACGAAAAAGGAGCCCGTGCAAACGGTATTGAAGTTGACAGTGAGGTTATGGAACGCATTTATCAGGGCAAAGTTGTTTTTCAAAAAAAGCATGAACTGTTCGGACAACTTTACTATGTATATTATCAGCCCTTGATCAATTCGGATGGTTCTGTTATGGGAGCCATTGAGGTGGCAATGGGGGCTTCTTCCGTGGAAGAATTGGTCCAGGAACAGGTAACAGGCATTATTTCCTTTGCAGTAAGTCTTGTGGGGATAACCGCTATATTTGTAGCCCTGTTATCCGGTGCCATGGTGAAAACCATGCAGGAAATACAATCCTATTTGAATCAGCTTGTCAATGGTGAGTTGGGTACGAAAGCAGATAAAAAGCTTCAAAAGAGAAATGATGAATTGGGCGATATATATCGGATTAGTGTGAAGTTGCAGGAGACTTTGCGCAAGATTGTGGAAGATATTAAGGTATCTTCCGATAATCTGGTGGAATCCGCCAATCAATTGGCGTCCATGTCCCAGAATACCCGCTCGACGATGGACGATGTAGTAGGTTCCATGGATGAGATTTGGCGAGGTGCTACCAATCAGGCAGAGCACAGCACCACTGCCAATGACAATGTTCTTATGATCAGCGAACAGATTGATCTTATCATGGAAGAAGTGGAGCAGCTTACCGGACTGGCAGCCCGGATGGATGAGGATGAAAAGGCATCCGAGCAGATTGTTGAGGAATTGAGCAATTCCAATGAGGATACCAAGCGCTCCATCGATAGAGTAGAAGAGCAGATTGCAGTGATGTATCAGTCCATTCAGGGCATTAAAGAAGCAGTTGGCATGATTCAGGCCATTGCAGATGAGACGGATTTGTTGTCCTTGAATGCAAGTATAGAGGCGGCCAGAGCCGGTGAAGCCGGAAAGGGATTTGGGGTTGTAGCGGAGCAAATCTGCAAGCTGGCAGACCAGTCCAGCAAGTCCGCTTCCGATATAGAGAATATCATTGAAGAATTCCTGAGTATTTCAGACAGAATGGTTGATGTCATGGGTGAAGTTAAGACCAATATGGAACATCAACAGGGCAAGCTGGAGGAAACCAAGGAGAAGTATGAAAAGCTTTCGGCAGGTGTGGAGTGCTCACTGGCTAACATTGACAATATTAAGGGTAAGGTGAGTGTGCTCAGCGATTCCCGAACAGCGGTACGCGACAATATTGAGGAACTGGCAGGTATTTCCCAGAAAAACGCAGATTCTTCTCAAGGTACCATGAATGCAGCCAAGGGGGTAGGCTCCACCATGCAGAATCTGGAACAGGCTTCGGAGAATTTGCTGCGATTGTCGGATGTATTGAAAGACTGTCTCGTAGTGTTCAAAATGTAATATAGGCAGATAAAAAAAGGAACCGTCAGGTGGCGGTTCCTTTTGC